>NZ_JBMLSD010000390.1:0-3756 GCF_049240685.1 Flectobacillus sp. | reverse complement strand
TTAATCACCGCCTTCACTACTACCCCTTCGTTAAGCATATCGATGTTGTTGGTGGCGATTTTTTCGCCTGCCTTTAATCCCGATTTTACGATATATTGACCGTCTACTTTTCCTGCTACCTCAAAAGGTTTCATAGATACCTTGCTGCTGTCGCCGAGGGTAAAGACGAAAAATTTATCTTGAATATCTTTGACACTGCCCATTGGAACTTTCAAAACGCCATCAAAGTCTTTTTTGAGAATTACCCTAGCTGTACCACCTGAACGAAGCAATTTTTGTGGATTGGGGAAAATCGCTTTGAATGACATACTCCCAGTCGTTTTATCGATATTTCCACTGGCTACTGTCAGGCGACCTTTGTGATTATACATCGAGCCATCTGCCATTACTAGTTCTACGGAATTAGCATTTTTCTGAAATCCTCCTTCTTTGGCAAAAGAGATATAATCGGCTTCGCTCAAAGAGAAATAGACTAAAACCTCATTGATTTCTGAAAGAGTGGTTAGGGGCGTTGCATCATTTGGCATCACCAAGTTGCCAACACGGTTGGGAATTCGACCGATATATCCACTTACTGGGGCTTTGAGAACACTAAAGTCTAGGTTGATTTTTGATGAGCCAAGGGCGGCGCGTGCCTGTTGGACTTGGGCTGTTGCGGCTTCGTAATTGGATTGAGCCGTTTTGAGTTGCATTTCCGAAACTACTTTACCTTCTACCAAAGGTTTTAATTTTTCAACCTCTAATTTGGCAGTAGCTTGTGCCGCCAAGGCAGCTTCTAAGAGTGCTTTACTATTATTGACTTGTTCGTTGTAAACATCACCTTTGATTTTGAAAAGTGGTTGACCTTTTTTGACATAGTCACCTTCTTTGACGTAAATCTGCTCCAAATATCCTGTTACTTGAGCTTTGATATCTACATTGACTGTCCCTTCAATCGTACCTGGATATTTTTTTTCGACTTCAGCGTTGGTAGCGCCTAATTGGATAAAATCAACAACTAGCGGTGGTTGCTGGGTTTGCTGTGCTTGTTCTTTACATGAAAAAAACAAGAGTGAAAAAGCAAAAAACAAGAGTTCCTTACTAGGTAATCTCGTTCCGAATGCGATTTTTATCATGATTTCGTATAGATAGAAAATTTTTAATACAAAGAAATAAAGAGAAAAGCGAGGAGCTAAGGTAAAAATGACCGAACCGACAAAATTGGATTCTGAAAAGAAAACGTGTCTGACCGAAATAAGAAATCAAAGAAGAGTCAATACGTTAAAAATCCAACCAAGCTTTGAGTAAACTGGCTTTTTCACGACTTACGATTAGCTCCATATCTTCAGGGCTTTTTTTCAAGTCAATTTTTAGTTTTCCATTAAAGTAATTGTGAATTTGTTCGATGGCATCGACATGGATAATAAACTGACGATTGGCACGAAAAAAATCCTTGGGATTGAGTTGTTCTTCTAGCTCTTCCATGGTCAATGGAATGATTTCCTCGGTACCATTGTGTAGCTTAGCACGAGTGATTTTGAGTTTAGAATAAAAATAGGATATATCGCTGATTTGCAAGCTCTTGTACCCATCTCTGTATGGCAATAAAAACCGAGTTCTGAAATCTTTTGGCTGAAAATAATTCAATAAATTCGCCAAGGAAGCTGGTTCTGGCACAGAGGAAGTACTTTCTAATTTCTGAAAAGCACGCTCCAACTCATCCAATTCTACAGGTTTGAGCAGGTAGTCGATGCTATTATATTTGAAAGCCTTCACGGCGTATTCGTCATACGCGGTAGTAAAAATGATAGGGCAAGAGATAGTTGTTTTTTCAAAAATCTCAAAGCTCAATCCATCCGACAAACGAATATCCATCATGACAACATCAGGCATTTCATGAGTTTCAAACCAGTCGATACTGTCACTAATACAGTCTAATACTTCCACAATTTGTACATTTGGACGAACTGATTTTATCAATCGTTCGAGTCTATCGGCATTGGGTTTTTCGTCTTCTATGATGAGTACTTTCTGAATCATGCTCTTATCAGTGGTATAATTACTTTGAAAATATCGTTGCTTTTGTCAATTTCTACACCCTTTTGCCATAACAGCTTATAGCGTCTTTGAATATTTTGCAAGCCTAAACCTGATGAACTCATGGGATTTTCAATCGGTAGAAGGTTGTTTTCTACGATGAGTTCATCATTTTCGTTATTATAAATACAAATTTGAAGCGGATTTCGCCGAGAGGTTTTATTATGCTTTAAGGCATTTTCTACCAATAACTGCAAGGTTAAAGGCGGCAAACAAGCACCTAAGCATTCTTTTTCAATATCAACTTCAAAAGTAACACCATCACCAATGCGTTGTTTAATCAGAAAAATATACGATTTTAAAAACCTTAATTCTTCGTCTAGCGATATAATATCCTTCTTGGTATTGACGAGCATATAGCGGTATATTCTCGAAAAATTTTCAGCATATTCATAGCCCAATTGCTGGTCTTTCAGAATCATTTCTGATAATACGCTGAGGTTGTTGAATACAAAATGTGGGTCTATTTGGAGCTTGAGCGAATACAATTCAGCCTCTACGGCCATTTGGTCGAGTGTGGCGGCACGTATTTCGGAATTTTTCCAATTGTCGATTAAATACACGCAGGTATTAATGCCAATAATCATAAAAGAAATAATAACACTGACCACAATCCATTGAATATAACCACGTTGCATTTCGATGCTCATTGAGCTAGCCTCACACATTTCGAGGAATCGGTACAAAAAGTCAAAAAAGCCAATAGCAAGCATGACCAGAATAAAATTGAGCCCCGTTTCAATCATCAGTCTTCGATAAGGGCTTTTGGTCCAAGGGATAGAGTGATTGAGTTTCATTCCTAAAAAAATACTTGATTCAGAAATGAAGCAACAAAAGCTAAAATTGAGAAAAAGGTCGAGGAAAATATCAAAGGTATCTCGTTGGAAATAGATTTTCCAATAAGCCGAAAACGGGTCGATGATATAGGAAACTAAGTTATAGAGCACAAAAGCAAAAACGATAATGATAATTCGTTTTCTGCGTATGCTCAAGAAGGTATCTCTAGTTTTGGACATTCTTTTCTTTCATTAATCTAACTTTAGGCATTTTTAAGATTACCTAAAGGCATTTATGAGTTTACAAAGTTGCTCACAAGTTGAGAAATAAACCTAATTATTTAACTTAAGCTACAGAATTTCCCTCTGAATAGACATTTTTGGATACTGAGATTTTGTGGATGAAGAATGGAAAAGTCTTATTTTATAAATAAATCCATTGAAACTATATTCATCCAACGCAAAAGTTTCAAAGCTTTTTGAAAAAACAACTATCAAATCGAGTATAAAAGAAGAAAGGAATACTTATACACTTTTAAAATACCTATTTACAATAAACTCATTTTAACCTATTTAATCATGCTCATCATCGGTTCTTTACTCACCACTTTACCAGCGTTTGCATTTAATATCTGCGTTTTCTTTTTGGGAAAAATAGTTGTCCATCATCAGGATGTTATTTTGTACTGTAGAAGCTTATTGGGTAGTCATATCGACGACGAGGATGAAGTTCCTACAAGGCTAGCCTATATCGAGAAGCTCTTGGTAATGATTGGGTATTTGGTGCAGGCTTTTGCAATCATTGGGATGTTTGCGACGGTATTTCAGTTGGTTTCAATGCTCAGTATTCAAATGGCTGAGCCTGTAAAAATGCAGCTTTCATCGCCGCATGGGCTTTGATTTA
>NZ_JBMLSD010000389.1:0-9339 GCF_049240685.1 Flectobacillus sp. | reverse complement strand
GACAAAATTAGATTTAAGTTTTTGTTTTAGGCAACAGGCAAAGAGTGTTTTTTTTTTAGTAAAAAAGAGATATTTTGCCGAAAGCCAAAAGCTCGAAGCCAAATTTTAAATTTTATTTTGAGTACTCACTTAAGTAGCAGTCCGTCACTCATAAAAATATTTTATTTCAACAAACCCAATTGATTAAACTAAAGCTATGAAATTTTTAATCACCCTACTCTTCACTTTCCTCAGTGTGCAAATCACTATTGCTCAAAAGTTTAAGGTCTTGGCTTTTTATACTGGAAAAAATGATTTGGCGCACATTAGTTTTGTGAAGGAGGCCAATACATGGCTTGAGCAACTAGCTAAGGAAAAAAAGTTTAGTTACAATGCTACTAGCAATTGGGATTCTTTGAATACTGAGGTGTTAAAATCGGTGGATATTGTCTTATTTTTAGATACACGACCCGAAAAACCTGCGCAAAGGGAAGCATTTGAGAATTACATGAAAAATGGTGGTGCTTGGTTAGGCTTTCATTTCTCAGCTTTTGCGATGGACAAATCTGATTTCCCGCAAAACTGGAATTGGTACCATAATGAGTTTTTGGGCTCTGGACAATATGAAGGAAACACTTGGAGACCCACTTCGGCCATTTTGAAAATTGAGAAAAAGGGACATCCGAGTTTAAAAAAATTAGAAAAAGAATTCACTACTTCTCCAAACGAATGGTATAGCTGGGAACATGACCTTCGCCAAAATCCTGATATTGATATTTTATTAGCTATTTCTGAAAAAAGTTACCCATTGGGAACAGGCCCCAAAAATCATGAAATTTGGTATTGTGGATATTATCCTGTGATGTGGACAAATAAAAAATATAAAATGGCATACATCAACATGGGACATAACGATATGGATTATGAGGGTGGAACTAATGCTACATTATCATATCAATTTGCCAATCAAAACTATCGTCTGTTGATAACAAATACGCTGTTGTGGCTAGGTAAGAAATAATCTTTTAAAAGTGTCTAACACAACTGGTTCAGGACTTTGTCTTGGACCTTTTTTTTGAACAGTTTAAAACTGAACCCATACCTAGTTCGAGACAAAGTCTCGAACTAGGTATGGGTCAATCAAGCTATTGAACTCCCGTAGCCACCTCCACCTGGCGTTTTCATAATTAGTCTATCTCCTATTTCCAATTCGGCGCCATCAACTCCAGCCAATAAGATTTTTTCGCCAGATGCTTTCAAAATAAACTGTTCACCACACTGTCCATTCTCTCCACCATTTATTCCATAAGGTGCATATTTTCGATGCTGAGTCAAAATAGATAGCTTCACAGGCGCTAAAAAGAGAAAGGCACGAGTGATACCATTTCCTCCACGGTATTGTCCATTTCCACCTGAGCCCTCACGAATGCCAAAAGATTCGAGACGAACAGGATAGCGCTTTTCTAATATTTCAGGGTCAGTTATTCGGGTATTGGTCATGTGCGTATGCACGCCAGATGTGCCGTCAAAGCCATTGCCAGCGCCACTTCCTCCACAAATAGTTTCGTAATAGCCAAACGAGTCGTTGCCAAAAAGGGTATTATTCATCGTGCCTTGCGAACAAGCCATAACCCCAAATGCTTTGAACAAGGTATCTGTTAAACGTTGACTAAGTTCCACATTACCGCCAACTACCGCAGGGCATTCTTCTGGATTTTCTGAAAAAATGGGGCTCAATAAAGTATTATTCGGAATAACTAATTCGGCAACTCTCAACAATCCATCATTGAGAGGAATATTACTCTGCAACAACACTCTAAGCACATATATTACGACCGAGTTGACAATAGCTTCATTAGCATTCAGATTACCCTTATGAACACCAGAAGTGCCCGTAAAATCTATCAAACAACGCCCCTCTTTCAAGGTCAAATTCACTTCAAGTCGGGTATCATCATCGAGTAACTCTACGGCATGATATGCTCCATCAGGGAATTTTCGCAAACGCTCAAGCATTTTCTCAGCAGAATAAGTCTTGAGTAAGTTCATGTAATAATGCACACGATCAAGGCTATGTTCCTCTACTAATTGCTGAAGTGCCATCTCTCCATTTTTGATTGAGGCTAAAGCCGCATTCAAATCTGCTAAATTTTCATCAACTGCTCTCGAAGGATACGGTGCATTTTGCAGTAAATCTGTAATTTCAGTCCAATCAATTTTTCCATTTTTTGATAAAAAAACTGGTGAAATAACGACGCCTTCTTCTGCTAAATTTTTGGCATCGGGTGGCATCGAAGCTGGACGAATCCCTCCAATTTCTGAATGGTGACAGCGGTTTACTACATAGCCAATAAGTTTATCCCCTTGTTTGGTATAAACAGGCGCTATCAGCGTTACATCTGGCAAATGAGAGCCTCCAAATTTGGGATGGTTTGTAATGACAATATCCCCTTTTTTAAGGTTAACTTGGGCTAAAAGCTTTCTCACACATACGCCCAAACTCCCCAAATGCACAGGAATGTGTGGTGCATTGGCAATGAGTTCAGCTTGGTGGTCGAGTAAGGCGCAAGAAAAATCAAGACGCTCTTTTACGTTGACAGAAAGTGAGGTTCTTTGTAATAAAACACCCATATTGTCAGCAATCGACATAAAGCGATTCGTAAAAAGCTCTAGTTGGGTTATATCTTGTTCAGCAGAAATGACTTTTTCCTGTAAAACAGTATCAATCTTCGTCAGAATAGCAGAGCCGTTATTGGACAATTGTAACTCCCAGCCTTTATCTACAACGGTTGTACTAAATCGGTCGAGTAATAAAGCAAAACCTGTAATTACTGAACCCTCCTCTAATTGTTCACGTACAAAAACCGGAATTTCTTGCCATTGTCCATCCACCCAAGCTGGTATCGAATGTGAAGGAATTGCTTGATTTTTTAGTAAAAAAGATTGACTTTTTTCTTCAAAAGTATCTTGCTTTTGAGCTGCAATCAAACGAATGTTTTCTACCTCAATGGCGCGATTTTCGGTCCAGTGACCATAAATTTGACGATACTTTTCTTCAAATATTTGAATACTTTTTTCGAAGCCCTCCCACTCTATTTCTAAGCTTGCATCTTGTCCTTTCAGGCGTAGATAAACATAGCGATGTTTGATATAGCTTTGATGAAATTCTATGCCATCCTTCTCTAATTCTAGCATGGCTTTTGTTGCCAAGTCCTGATAATTTCTTTCTAACTCTTTATCAAGATTTTTATCATAAATCTCCAACACTGATGCCTCGGCAAAACGCTCTACTTGCGCCTGCGATATGCCGTAAGCCGACAATAAACCAGCATCTAGCGGTAATAATATTTTTGAAATACCCAATAATTCAGCTATTCCACACACATGCAAGCCTCCAGCCCCACCAAAAGCCACAAGCGCATAATCAGTAGTAGCATATCCTTTGGCTATGGATATCTTCCGAACAGTTTCTGCCATTTTCTCATTGGCAATAGCTCTAAAACCCTCCAATATCTCCTCTGCTTGAGGACGAGTTCCTGTATTATTTTCGATGCTTGATAGAATTTCTTCCAAACGCTTTTTAGCACCATCCACAAAAACAGGTATACCAAACTGCGTACTATCCAAACGTCCCAACAACAAATTGACATCTGTAATCGCTAAAGGTCCACCAGCTCCATAACAAGCGGGACCTGGCCATGAGCCAGCACTTTCGGGACCAACACTCAATTTGTAGCCATCATAAGCACAGATAGACCCACCACCTGCGGCTACCGTCTCGATGGCCAAGGCTGGGCTAAAAATTTGAGCATTTCCAATTTTTTGGATAAACTGATATTCTAGTTCATGATCATAGCGAGCGACATCGGTACTTGTACCACCCATATCAAAGGCGATAAATTGGTGGATACCAGCTTTCTGAGCCACTTTAGAAGCCCCTACTACACCACCCGCAGGACCTGAAAAAAGACTATCTTTGGGATGAAAAGCGTCATATCTAACTAAACTCCCTGCGCTAGTCATTACCTTCATATTGCCTTCGCCTACTTTGGAGGCAATATTGCTCAAGTAACGATGAATCACAGGTGATAAATAAGCATTGACCACCGTAGTTTCGGCACGTTGTTGAAACTTGATTTGTGAACTTAATTCTGTGGAGATATGAACAAACTCAAAATGTGGACTTAAAGCCTCTTTGAGCGCAATTTCATGAACTGGATTTCGATAAGCGTTTTTCAAACAAATAGCTATTGACTCTATATCAGCTTCCTTCAGTTTTTGAATTAGCTCGTCGATAGTTGTAGTATCTATTGCTTGTAAAACTTCACCATTGGCGTCTATTATCTCCGAAATCTCTTCGACCAAGGCATACAAGGGTTCAGGACGCTCAATTTTCATCGCAAAAATATCAGGTCGAGCTTGGTTACCAATAACCAACAAATCCTTAAATCCTTTGCTCACGAGAAAAGCCGTCTTTGCACCCTTCAATTCCAACAAAGCATTAGTCCCTTTGGTAGAACCTACACGCAATTCGATGGAAGGAAAAGCCTCATGTAATGCTGTTTCAGTAATGAGTCTTGCGCCCAAGACTGGCGCTTCTTCGAAGGCAGTGAGCGCAAAGTTTTTTCCAACTAAATCACTTGGAATGGGTAAATCGAGCGTCAATACTTTTCCCTCAAAATCATAAGATACAACCTTCGACTCAAATGATTGGTCGAGGCTATACAATTGATATCCAGCCAAAATATCTTTTGACAAATACCATGATTCCTTAATTTTGAGGCACTTTTCAGATACTACGGCTACGGCTTGCCCACGCAGAGTACCGTTGGACAAAATCTTTTTTCGGTATATTTTTCCTTCGGAATCCGTTGCTATGCAATCAGTGAATGTTCCTCCAGTATCTATCGACACATTATAATGCAAAGACATCTTTCGATTGGGGATTTGGGATTTTTGATTTCGGATTAGAGCATAAATTATCAATACCCGATAATTCATTTTTTGATGACAAAATGCTTATTCATTTACGTTTCGCCTATCAACTCTCCAACTTCTCGGTATTCATTAGGCTTTAAATCACCTAAATGGACTTGATCTATTCTTATTCTTTTGAGAGACAAAACTTCGTAATCTAGTTTGTAACACATTCGACGTATTTGCCTATTGAGGCCTTGAACTAGAATAATTCTGAAATTGTACTCATCAATGGCCTCCACAAAACATGGGAGCGTTGTTTGTCCCATAATCGTAATGCCGCTAGACATTTGCTGAATAAAAGAGTCTGTAATCGGCTTATCAACCTTTACGATATATTCCTTTTCAGTTTGATGCTCTTTACGGAGTGTTTTATCAAAAACTCTTCCATCGTTAGTGAGCAGTAAAAGTCCTTCTGATGCTTTATCGAGACGACCGACAGGAAAGAGTTTTTCTTCGAAAGGTAAAATAGCTTGTAGATTATCGGGTATAGCTTGGTTGAGTGTTGTTTCTATCCCAACAGGTTTGTAAAAAGCGATATAATACAGTTTTTTTTCTTCTCGTAATATTTCACCCTCGCAAATAATCTCCTCAAAGGGCTGTATTTCTACATTTTCAAATACCTGTTTACTCGCCACCCTACACGCACCAACTGAAATAAGCTCAAGCGCTTTTTTATTGGAAATCTGTAAGCGTTTTACTAAAAAATATTGAAGTCTATTCCTAAATGTCATGGGTTTGGATTGCGGATTTGGGATTTTGGATTTCGGAATTTTACAGACAGGCAATAAATCCGAAATACCAAATCTGCAATTATCATAAAACTCATGTCTTTTATTACTGGACAAAACAAATAATTGGGATTCTGGTATTTAGACTTTTTCATTGGATTTTTAAAAACAGTTTAAAACTGTTGAAAAAATGAGTCCAAGACTAAGTCTTGAACTAGTAGAGATTCCTTTGGATTGCGGATTTGGGATTTTGAAATTTTACAGACTAGTAATAACTCCAAAATCCCAAATCCGTAATTGTCATGAAACTCATGCCTAAACCCTCTTCCCTATTCCCTAATAATCAATATGTACATTAATCCAACCAGCATCGAAGCGGGCTCCAAATTTTTTATAGAAATTAATCGCAGGTTCATTCCAATCTAGGACTTGCCACATCAAACCCGTACAGTTATTTGCCTTAGCAATATCAAAAGTTCCTTCCAAAAGTTTTTCACCGAGGCCTTTTCCACGCATTTTTTCACGAACTACCAAGTCCTCCAAATACAAACGTTTGCCTTTCCAGGTAGAATAACGGTAGTAATACAGCGACATACCTACCACTTCGCCATCTACTTCGGCAAGGATTGCCCCAAAAACAGGATTTTCACCAAATCCGTCGATATACATTTGTTCTACGGTATTAGTCACCTGCTCAGGAGCTTTTTCGTATACTGCCAACTCCATAATCAAGTCAAACATCACTGGGAGATCTTCAGGAGTAAATTTTCTAATAATAACAGACATTAGGAAATGGTTTTAGGAAATAAAGAAAGACTGAATATGCTCTGTTGAAAGTCTATTTATTTCTATGATGATTTTTCAAATATAATAAAAAAGTCAGTTGCGAGGCTTTTACCTAACAACTGACTAAGCTAACATTTTTAGACAAATGAAATTTTTCTAAAAATTGTAAATAATATCTCCATTCAATCCGATAAAAATCCAACCTTTTTGCTCCAAATCGCGCAAGAGGTTATGAGGATTTTGTGGAGGTTGCATATCCACGAAAAACGTGGCAATGTAGTTTTTTAAGGACTTGGCCTTTTTAGGTCTTTTAGCTCGTTCGATGCCTGCTAAATAATCGACTAAATCTTCTGTTTCGGTAACAAAGGTATTCATGGCTTTACAAGAACAAATTGTTAAGAACTCAAAAAATCGTGTAAATATGAATAACAATCTATTTACACATTAACTAAAAAATCAGAAAAACTTTTCAGAAAATAATCAATACTATTTTAGCGATGCTTCATGAATAAGTGTCAATACTCTATTTTAAATAAGATATTTTTCGAATAATAAACCCTTATTACGATGAAAAGTATCCGCTTTGAATTACAAAATAATAAAAAAAAACTATTCGTTGTTCACGTATTTCTCCCATTTTTCAAGCAGATTTTGCATATCTTCAGGTAATTCTGAATCAAATTGCATAAACTTTCCAGAAGTGGGATGAATAAAACCGAGCGATTTTGCATGCAATGCATGACGAGGACAAATTTTAAAACAATTTCCTACATATTGCTCATATTTAGAGAACAAAGTTCCTCTCAAAATTCTATCACCTCCATAAGTGCTATCATTGAAAAGAGGATGCCCAATATGCTTGAAGTGCACACGAATTTGGTGAGTACGTCCCGTTTCGAGATTACATTTTACTAAGGACACATAACGTAGGTTTTTCAAAACTTTGTAGTGTGTAACGGCATGTTTACCAACCGAACCATCAGGAAATACTGCTCGAATTTTTCGGTCTTTTATACTACGACCAATATGCCCTGTAATGGTTCCTTCTTCATTCTTTAGTTCACCCCAAACTAAGGCATAATACGTACGCTCGATGCTATGGTCAAAAAACTGTTTAGCCAAATGTGTCATGGCATAATCGTTTTTGGCAATTACGAGCAAGCCCGATGTTTCCTTATCGATACGGTGCACCAAGCCAGGGCGTGCCTCACCATTACGATGAGTTGGTAAATTTTGAAAATGATATACCAAAGCATTCACCAGTGTACCCTCCCAATGCCCAAAAGCAGGGTGAACCACCATTCCAGCAGGCTTATTGACTACCAACAAATCGTCGTCCTCATAAACGATATCCAAAGGAATATTCTCAGGCTCGATACCACCTTCGCGCGGAGGGTGAGGCAACGATACCGTAATAACATCAAAAGGTTTTACTTTATAACTTGCCTTAGTTACAATATCATTGACTTTTACGAGACCTAAATCTATGCCGTTTTGAATCTTGTTTCGAGTGGCATTTTGCATTCGCATCATCAAGTATTTATCAAGACGCACAAGGTCTTGACCTTTTTCTACTACAATTCGATGATGTTCGTATAATTCTTCTTCGTCTTCTTCCAGTTCTTGCATAATTTCGTGTTTTCAAATACAAAATTATTAATTTTTTAGTTAAGAAAAGCCGAAATCAACAAGGATACAATATTTTGATTTATTATGAATCAAATAATCAAAAACCCAAAAGTAAATACCAACGCACATTTTGCACGATTTCAAGTTTCCTAAAAAATGGACATTACTAGCACTTTATTATGCCAATTTCCTCCTCATTCGACCTTCCAGTTTCTCCCATACAAGCGATTTTTCATCCTGTTTTAGAAAAAGCAGGTGTTCAGTTGATTCTGAAACGTGATGACCTCATTCATCCTAGTATTGCGGGGAATAAATGGCGAAAAATGAAGTATAATTTGATAGAAGCTCGTCAAAAAGGCTTCAAGCAACTCATTACTTTTGGAGGAGCGTATTCAAATCATATCTATGCCACTGCCTCCGCGGGGAAAGTTTTTGGGTTTGATACACTAGGAATCATTCGTGGTGATGAACTCAACCCGCAATCAAGTCCAACCTTGCAATATGCAGCCGAAAATGGAATGCAGTTCAGGTTTGTCAGTCGAACAGCCTACCGAGACAAAGAGGAGATTTTAAGACAATTAAAACAAGAAGATATCGCTTTAGAAAAATCCTATTATTTACCCGAAGGTGGCAGCAATCATTTAGCCTTAAAAGGACTAGCAGAGTTAGCACAAGAAATTTATCAACAAACCCAACCTGACTATATCGTTTCGGCAGTCGGTACGGGCGGTACCATTGCAGGCATACTTGCTTCGAGCAATGCCCCTACGCATATCATAGGAATTGTAGCACTAAAAGGAGCAAAAGAGGGACTCTTTCGAGATATTCAAGAATTACTTTCAGAACATCCTGCAATTGATTTTACACGCTTCACTCTCCTCGACGCCTATCATTTTGGAGGATACGCCAAATATAATTCAACACTACTAGATTTTATCAAAAACTTTGAAAGCTATAATCCAGCAGTCCAACTCGAACAAGTCTATACAGGCAAAATGCTGTATGGCATCATCGATTTAGCAGAAAAGGGATTTTTCAAGAAAGGGAGTCAAGTCGTGGCTGTGCATACTGGGGGTTTGCAGGGAAGAAATAATACAATATGAAATAATACCCGATTGAATTACAATACCACGCAGACCAGATGAAGATATCACCGATAGAAGTTCAGGTAGAAAAAGAGCAAAAAAAAGAGGAACAAATTTCTTTGTTCCTCTTAGTACCCAGAGCCGGAGTCGAA
>NZ_JBMLSD010000388.1:0-8397 GCF_049240685.1 Flectobacillus sp. | reverse complement strand
AACTTAAATTGCCCTTTCTTTGAATATAAAATCTTCTCTTTTTACTGAAAAAATTCCTTTAACCGATAACTTATCATTTAAGCTGATTTCCGATGTATGCCAAACATTGCATGGCCGATAATCCCCATTGAGCAACAGCATTAGTTGAAATGTTTTCGCCTTCCTCAATTGTCCTCAGAACAATCGGAGGATCAATTTTGGTTAACTTTTTAGTAGTTTTTTTTAAACCTCCTTCACCTTGATAAAACTCATTCCATGCACGTTGTGCCAATCTGGCATCATTGAGATGATACGCAGCAAATGCTGTTAAACGAGCATGTCCCTGTGCAAGGTTTAGCTTAAAGCTTTGTCCAAGATAGGCCTTTTGCTCTTCGTCTGTTCCATTATAGAGTTCACAATATTTTAGCCATGCCTGCTTAAATTCTGGCATATCAATAAGGTCAACAAGCTCAAAACAGATTTCAGTCAATCCAAAAACCGCACTTAAATGAGATACCGAAACTTTGTTGATGGGTTGTTGAGCAAATTTTCCAGTAGCAATTTCCATAATTCCTTCCCCATGAAAAAACCCTTTGGGTTGTGATGCGATGGTTTTCATACTGTTGAGAAGTTTATTCTTAATCTGTTCATTTTCGGTACGCTCCCATTCGGTCAACCATGCTGAAGCTAGCGCGCCCCAGTCTGTACCAAATGACATACTAACCAATTTTTTATCAGAATCATTTTGTGGTGCTTTTTGTCCGATTTTTCTTCCGGGCACTACTTCTCTCAAGGTCTTATCACCCTTGACTTGCTCGCGCATCAAATCTCCCACACGTTCGTCAGCTGTTAGGTAGTAGTAAAAGCGACGATTCGCTGCAGTGCTAATTCTCAACTGTTTGGCACTACAGCCCCAATGCAATACATTATGACGAGAGCCCAATGGACTAAACCTACCAATGTGGTGTACATCCACTTCGCCCGTATGACGAGTCATGGCTTCAGCCATCGCAAATACATCTTTGTTGCCAGTTCTCAAAAAATAATACCATAACCACAAATCAGTAGAAAGCTCAGAGTTATCCCAAGCAAAACCACCAATATCATATCGCCACACATGACGGTCATTATCATACGAATGCATGACATCCCCGTAATTCCAGAAACCATACCAGCGACGCTCTTCAACTTGTTGTTGGTAATAATTGAAATAAAAAGCAAGTTGCTCTTCAATAGATTTATGCTTTTCGGTATTTGTATTTGGTAAACTGATGGCGTTTCCAAAAACACGTGCTTGAATAAATTGCTCTGTTGCCACCATCAGCCTAGGTGGTGTTTCGATGGCCTCCGAAATCTTACTCAAGGTCTCATGCGAAGGCGTTTCTGTAAATGTATGGATAAAAAATTCACTTGTGCGAGCAGTACCATACGGACGCCCAAATTCGGGTTCGTAGTCTTCGTAGGTAATATCCAAGCCTTCTCTTTGCTCTTCGAAACTGAGCTGTCCCATTCCATCATGATAGAATCGTAAATCCATAGCTGGAGATTTTGGTGCCCAAAACCAGAGAGTCATTTGTGCCACATCGCTATAAGCCTGACGGATATCAAGTTGAGCTGGATAACTTTGCCAAAAATGCCTTAATCCTAGCGAAACTCCTCCTGTCGGAGTTCCTAGATACGCTAATCCACTAGCTCGCTGCCCACTAGCCGCCTGAATCCAACCATAACCCGATTTAGTTCTTTTTTGAATATCAAAACCATCACTAGAACCCTGAAACAAGGTATAATCTCCAAAAGCAGGAATGTATTTTAGTAAATGTTGAATATTGGGTGGCAAAATACCAACAGGTTTTCCTTCAAATTGTGCTTGAGTGACGTCTTTTCCGGGATTACGACGAAGCCCCGTAAAGCCTTGGACTGCTTCGGCAAATACCCCTCCATTGCTTCCTACAAAACGAATATGTCTGTTATAGAGGGGCGTATCTTTTAATAAGGTTTCAAAACGAAAACCAATACCTTTGATAAAATCCTGTTGTTCATTAGCATCATATACAAAAGAATGAATCGCTCGAATCGACTCAGTATTTTCATAAAAGTAAAGTCGTAACACAAAAGGCAGGAGTTGTTTGCCTTCAGGGTTTTGATGAATGCCTTCTATTTTTACTACAGCTCGTACAGTTCCTTGATTTTCTAATTGAACTTTTTGAATACTACTTTCAAAATTTTGTAATTGTGCTACATCTGACCA
The DNA here is from genome assembly GCF_049240685.1 of Flectobacillus sp. Taxonomy (NCBI): domain Bacteria; kingdom Pseudomonadati; phylum Bacteroidota; class Cytophagia; order Cytophagales; family Flectobacillaceae; genus Flectobacillus; species Flectobacillus sp. Next base: position 6,170 of record NZ_JBMLSD010000388.1, on the reverse strand, counting down.
CTCGCCATCAGCTTGATTTTGTACTTGTAAAACCAGTTTTCCTTGTTGGGCTACTAATTTTTGTTGTGCATGAAAAAGGGCTTTAATGATTGTATTACCTGTTTTGGCAATTTCACAACGGATTTTCCCTGTATCAATTACTATAGTATCTTGATGCTCATTAATCTTCAGTTTACCATCTTGTGGTTTTTGCCCAATTTTCACTTGCCAATGCTCACTTATTTTCTCTTTCGCTCCGATTGCAAATGCCGACCATTTGACACTTCCATCTGGCCAAAAAGCCAAAGGCCACGATTGGCTATTTTGTACGATACCATCTTGTAAAACGGCTAAAGGTGTATCTTTTTTGACACTCCCTTTGGGCCAAGAAATCCCCCAGGTGGTGCCTTGTAATGTACTCGGGGCTTGTCCAGACAACCAGTGCAGAATACCCCCTTCGCTGGCTGGAATCAGATTTTTGGTTTGATGTTCTGTAGCTAAAATCTGATGGGAGGTCAGTGAGCCAGCAGTGCTTGCTAATAAGGTATTTTTGACGAAATCTCTTCTTGACACTTGAAATTGTTTTTTCATAACTTATCTATTAGAGGTAAAATAAATAACCAATAGGGAGGCTATAATACAAGGTTTGATTACTTTCTTTTGTAATAGACTTTACGCCGTAAGCTAAAGGAAAGAGCGTATTTCTTATAGAATTTTATCGACCTTTAATGCCTGCCTACGGCTTTGGGCACACAACTTAAAGCTAAGTTTACAGGATTACTTATCGCCTAAAGCAATGCTACACAATTTTCAAGATATATTTTCATATTGCCGTCCTGCTTCGTTAGGTTTATCAAAGGATAGGGCAGGACAAGCTACTTGGTAATCGTCTGTAGAGTATTTGGGGGTATTGGTTCAAAATCCTATCTTTATATAGTTGCCATCAACAAATAAATGATTTTTATCTCAACCAATTATGCTTCAAAAATTACAGACAAGTCTTCAACGAAATCCTTGGGCATTTCAAATATTTGCATCACTTACCGCCTTTTTTACTTATTTATGCTTTTATCCTTTTAGGCGAGCCTACACGGCAGCTACTTATGAAAATTGGCTATATTGGGGAATACAATTTAAAATTTTGATGATTACAGCTCAGGTATTGGGCTTTGCGGTATCAAAAGGTATAGGGGTAAAATATGTTTCGGAAATGTTACCCGAAAACCGTTCAAAAAATTTAATTATAATGTTGGCACTTTCATGGGGTGCCTATTTTTTATTTGCCTTGACCCCCGCTCCTTATAATCTAGCCTTCATTTTTTTGGCAAGTCTTCCTTTAGGAATGGTTTATGGAACGATTTTAGGCTTTTTGGAAGGGCGAAGGAGTACCGACCTACTCGTAGCAGTACTAACGGCTTCGTTTATATTAGGCTCTGGTTTTGCCAAAAGTATCGGAAAGTGGGTAATGGATTTCTGGGGAGTATCCGAATTTTGGATGCCCTTTCTAGCTTGTGCTATTATGTTTGTGCCTTTTGCTATATGTGCAACGCTTATGGGGCAATTACCTGCCCCCAATGCCGAGGATATCACCAGTAGAACATTACGTAAACCCATGCTCAAAGGTGACCGAAAAGCTTTTGTCAGAGACTTCGTTTTTAGTTTAAGCATCTTTGTGGTATCGTATATCGTACTAACTACCTTCCGTGAATTTAGAGATAATTTTACACCTGAAATCTGGAAACTTTTGGGATACGCCAATAACTCAGCTATTTTTACCCAAACCGAAACCCCTATTGCAATTGCCGTTTTATTACTAATGGCTTCGATGCGATGGATAAAAAATAATTATCAGGCATTTTTTATGATTGAGATGCTAATGCTTTTGGGGGGCATATTGATTGGCTTAAGTACATTCTTATATCAAGCTGGGATGATTGGGCCTGTGCTTTGGCTAACGCTGTTGGGCTTAGGGGTGTATGTGGCTTATTCGATGTGTAATAGCTTGTATTTTGAGAGAATGCTTGCCTCTTTCCAACGTACTGGGACAGTAGGCTTCTTGATTACTTTAGCAGATTATTATGCTTATTTAGGCAGTATTGCCGTACTTTTTTATAAAAACTTCTTCCAGAAAAGTATCAATTATCTTGACTTCTTTATAAAACTATCCTATGTTGTTTCGGTCATCTACATCGTATTGGTGATACTATCGATTGGATATTTACATAGAAAATATACCAATAATCAGTAAACCATAAGACGCTGGCCTATGGTCTACTGATTATTACAGCTATTTTTTCATATAAGTTGTATCCAAGAAATCGTATCGAGGTTCAATAGTAGATTTTTCGGCTCTTGAATTGACATCAATAATCATCACAGGCGGTTGTTTGTCGCCTGCTTTGGCGGCTGGCCACTCGGGCAATTTATCGCCATTAGGATTTCCAAGCTTTATAAAGTTGGCAAAAAAATTACACATCGTGTCTGATACTTTATAATCATCAGCTGTCCAAGCGTAATCTTTGATTAAGTGAAGATTGCCCATGCAATATTCTATTTCGCAAGCGTGTGGAGCACCCACTGGCTCTGGTGCCTTGGGAGCATCCTCCTTTTTGACTGTTCCACCAGCCAAACCCGATGCGAGAGATTGGTCCACCAAAGGAGGGCGAACTTTGCTATACAAATAACGATATACTGGCTGGGGCGAGTTGTTTCTATGTAAATCAAACCACTTCCAAGTACTGTATGAAATGAAGCGGTCTGAAGCCAATTGAGTAGCCGATAATTCTACTTCCTTTTCTGTTGCATGCGGATACAAGGCCAATACCTTGTCTGCTTCGGTTGGGTACTCTTTCTTTACTCGTTCGATAAACTTTTCGGGCGTGTATGGTTGTCCCATCATAAAGGCCATACCCGGAATTTCAGCAGAATTCCAGCCTAATAAAAGTGGTACTTGCGCTTGTTGTTTGGCTTCAAAAATTTGAGGTAAAGTTTTAGGCAAAAAGTATCCATCTAGTACAACAGGAAAACCAAACCTTTTTGATTCTGTATAAATCTCATACAACTCTCGTGTACTCATAGCACGCAATTGCTTCAAGCTTGGAACACCCGCATTTTTGGCAAAATCCGCACCTTGTTTTTCTGCTTCTGCCAAGGTAACTGGTGCCATAGTGGGTCCTATCCCCGCACCACTCTCACCAATTGCACCGTGAAATAAGCCTTTCGATAATGGAGAGCCCATTTGATAACTCACTGATATCGACCCTGCAGATTCGCCTGCAATCGTAACTTGATTAGGATTACCTCCAAACTTAGCAATATTACGTTTTACCCACTGTAGCGCTGCTACTTGATCTAAGTAACCATAATTTCCAGAACCTTTGTAAGGTGATTCTGAGCTTAATTCGGGATGAGCAAAATTTCCGAAAATATTCAATCGATAGTTACATGTCACCACTACAATCCCTTTTTTTGCCATAGTACCGCCGTCATAACGTGGCTCTGAGCCATCGCCTGCCACATTGCCACCGCCATAAAAATACACCAACACGGGTAAGTCCTTTGTGTTGCGTTTGGCAGGTGTCCAAACATTTAAGTATAAACAGTCTTCGCTAAGTCCATTTGAGCGAGAGGCCATATCTCCAAAAACGATAGATTGAACAGGACGAGGACCAAATTTTTTAGTTTCCTTTACGCCTGCCCAATTATCTACTGGTTGTGGAGCCTTCCAACGCAACTGGCCAACGGGTGGCTTGGCAAAAGGAATACCAAAATACGTTTGTACTCCCGACTGTGTATCGTAATTACCTTCGATTACACCATTTTCTATGGTTGTTTGTACAGGAAAATTAAAATTGGTTTGAGCAATCATCGTGCTTGATGCTAAGCAAACTATGCTTGCGAGAATAGTAAGATGCTTTTTCATAAATTGGATAAATGTTCTATTGTCTCACTTGGTGACAATAATAAGGTCTTTTCACAAAAAATCCAATTATTTTTTTATTTAATACTAAAAATAACCGTTGTTTTTATAAAAAATAAGAACTTTGGAGGGGTTTCTCTTTATCAATGAAACCTTCTTTGTCATTCTCCAATTTATTAGTTAGACAATAGTCGAAACTCAAACTTATTACATTTCCCCAATCAAATGATGCACGAACAATTCATTTTATCTAATCAAGTATCTATCCCAAGTATCGGTTTTGGTACTTGGCAAGCACCCAATGGCGAGGTGGCCATAAGCTCGGTCAAATATGCCATCGAATCTGGTTATACCCATATCGATACAGCCGCTATTTATGGAAACGAAAAAAGTATTGGTCAGGCAATCAAAGAAAGTGGCGTTACTCGTGAAAAATTATTTATCACAAGTAAAGTATGGAATTCTGACCGTGGGTACGAGTCGACCAAGAAAGCATTCCATAATACGTTGAGTGATTTACAACTTGAGTACTTGGACCTGTATTTAATCCATTGGCCTGCCAACAGCAAGCAATTTGATAACTGGCAGAGCATCAATGCCGAAACCTGGCGCGCGCTAGAAGACCTATACAAAGCAGGGAAAATTAAAGCAATTGGCGTAAGTAACTTCATGGTGAAACATCTACAAACGCTATTAAAAACTGCTGAAATAAGACCTATGGTCAACCAAATAGAGTTTCATCCTGGTCATCGTCAGGCGGAAGTTGTGGAGTTATGCCAACAAAACAATATTTTGATAGAGGCTTGGAGTCCACTTGGAACAGGTAAAATGCTAACCAATCCTACATTAGTAGCTATCGCAGCCAAATACGGAAAGTCTGTTGCCCAACTTTGTGTGCGTTGGTGTTTGCAAAATGGTACTTTGCCATTACCAAAATCAGTAACACCGAGTCGTATCGACGAAAATAAAGTTGTTTTTGATTTTGAAATCAGTGTAGAAGATATGCAAACTATTAATCAAATGCCCTATTGTGGTGGTTCAGGATTAGATCCAGACTTAGTGGATTTTTAAGCTTTGGGCATTCGGCAAAAACATATCTAGCGTTACTAAAAAACAATTTAACACTCTTTGCCTTGTGCCTAAAACACAACCACCTTTCGCCAACTATCCAATTTTAATACTAGACTAATGAAAAAACAATTTCTTCAATCAGTACTGACTTTAGGTGTTATAACGCTAAGTTTTTCATCTTTTGTAGGAGTTTCTGACCAACCAAATCAGCTTTCAGAACAAGAAAAGAAAGAAGGATGGACTCTGTTATTTGATGGTAAAACTACCAATGGATGGCATTTGTACAACAAAGGAAAAACACCCAGCGCATGGATTGTACAAAACAATGAATTGTTTTGTAAACCCGACACCTTTACAGTAGAACACGGCGATTTGATAACGGACAAAGAATTTCAGAACTTTGATTTACGTTTTGAATGGAAAATTACTGTAGGTGGCAACAGTGGTGTATTTTTTAATGTAGTGGAAAAAGAAACTAACCCAACAGCTTGGTCAACGGGACCCGAATACCAGCTGCTCGACACCAAACATGATGATTACGAGGCCAATATGAAAAAACGAGCAGGATGTCTTTACGGATTTTTTCCTCAAAAAAATATAGCAGTGACTAAGCCTGCTGGCGAATGGAACGAGTCTCGTATTAAGCAAACAAACGGTAAAATAGAATTCTATCTAAACGGAGTTTTGACAGCAGAACAAGATTTAACTTCGAAAGGGTGGAAAGATTTAGTGGCTAAAAGTAATTTCAAATACTTTCCTACTTTTGGCAAAACTACTAAGGGTCATATCGCACTTCAAGACTGGTCTAAAGGAATAGCTTTTAGAAATATTAAACTCAAAGAGCTATAATACTCAAAAGGTTTTTGTCATACGTTATCTCAAATTTTGGCAAAATCCTTTAAAAAATCTGTAGCTTTTGTTTGTTGGTATGTTCAGGTGATCCTACACATCTTTAGTTCGTGCTAAAATCTACTGACCTGCTAGGCATGAGACACATGGCCAAGTACCTATAAAATAAGAGATAGAAGTATTTAAAACTTAGATATACGGTATAAGTATATAAAATATTTTCAGGAGGTCAAAAAAGAATTCTGAAGCATATAAATATAAGTATCCGAAAAGGGAGGTTTTCTTAATTCCCTATTTTCGCTCAGGAAGAAAGTAACACCTCTGTAGGCATACCAAAATCTTGATGTAACTT
>NZ_JBMLSD010000387.1:0-1414 GCF_049240685.1 Flectobacillus sp. | reverse complement strand
GCTTTCATGATGGTAAAGGAGTAGTGCTAAAATACAAAGTTAGAAAATTTTTATGACTTCAATGTTTTATGATTTTGATATTGAGTACTAAGGTGTTGCATTAAAAATCAAAGTTGTCCAATAATTCAACAATTCTATAAGTCCAAATTTTTCTACCCTCCTCATTTGGATGATTTTGTGTGTCAAAATATAGGGTGTCATCCATAACACCAGTGAGTGGATTACCAATAATCGGGCAAAATAAAGATTGATTTAATACTTTTTCATATTGTTGTATTGCTTTATGATTTTGCTCAAAATATTCTTCAGAACAGCATCCTATTACCCAAAATAATTTGGCTTTCTTTTCTGTAGCGTATTGGTTGAACTGATTTATTTCCTCGATTTGTTGTCTGAATACGTCCGAATTTATAAGTGGTGGTAGGTGGTTTTTGATATAAGGTGGTTGTCCAAGATGAGAAATTAAATCACCCTTTGTATTAAAACCATTTCGAGTATATATTTTTCCAAACGAAGATTCTTTTTTAATATGAGCCATGTCCCACAAACCTAGAAAGGTTGATTTGAAAATATACCAGTAATAGGCGACATACCCTTCACATTTTTCGGAAAAACTAAAAGAGGATTGCCAATCTTTTGCTTCAGGTAAGTAATCGCTGGTAATCAACTGTGAGACCAACTCTCCTTTTGGGGTAGTTTGATAGTCGATGATTAATAAAACTATATCGTTGGGCTGTAGGTGACCTTCGAGTTGCTTTAACATAAAACTACTTCCTAGATCGGAATCTAGTGCTAAATTTATCACTGGAAGATTAAAATCATTATGCAAAATTGTGCTATTGATACCAAATGCAGCGGAGGAGCTTCCTGTAACTATAATACGTGGAGAGGGAGTTTCTTCAAGAAGTTTTTGTTTTTGACTGATTGCTGCATGATATCGGTCTTGTGAAATTGGTATAAAATGAAGATAAACGAACACCGTAAGCCATAAAAATACACAAGTACCCAAAAGATACTTTATAAGTTTAATGATATATGGGAACAGGCTATTTAAGTACTCGAGAAATTTCACCAAATCGATGTATCAGAAAATATTAGTCTTTGTTGCTACAAAAATAGTACAATATCATGGGATGCTGAAATTATCAAGACCATTTGCCTAATTTCTATGCCGTAAAGCCAAGCACTCAAATCGATTTTTACATTCTTACTTATACCATATTAAGTAATCGTGCAGCATTATATTTAAGTTTTGTGTTTTAGGGACAAGGCAACAGGCAATAGTCAAAGAGTGCTAAAATATTTTTAACGACCACGGACAAGCATTTTTCCCATAGCCCACCGCCGAAAGCCGATACTTGAAAGCTTAAAGCACAATCTTAAACTTTATTTTGCGTATTAACTTAAATGAATG
>NZ_JBMLSD010000386.1:0-1193 GCF_049240685.1 Flectobacillus sp. | reverse complement strand
CCAAGACTAAGTCTTGAACTAGTAACTTCAATTTTGTCCAGTAATCAGGTTAACATTATATCGGTTGTTATAATATATTAATAATCAAAAGGTTAACCTTGTACTTAGGCTTTCAGGTATCGGCTTTCAGCGGTGGGCTTTGGAAAAATGCATCTCCGTGGTCGTTAAAAACATTTTAACACTCTTTGCCTTGTGCCTGTTGCCTAGTGCCTAAATACATAGATTAAATCTTATTCTGCACGAATACTTAAATTTAGAAGGCTCTGTATCTTAAAGAAGCGTAATGGTAAAATGTAGTTTCAAAAAAGGCGGTTGAAAACTAATTTCAACCGCCTTTTTTGATGAATAGCTTAAATGTAACATTGAACTGTCTTACGCTGAATAATCGCTAATTGTCAGATGCGTACATCAAGAAAGTCATCAGTCTGTCGAAGGTTTGTAGCTCATGTTCTGAAGCCCATGAAAGAACAAGCCCTTTTTGATGTTTTTCGGATAAATCGTTAAACTGTTTATGATTCAGCAGTTTGGCCACAATCATTCCTTTAAACCGTCGATGAGATTGATTATACACATATTTACACGGCTGATTTGGTTTTTCGTTGAAAAGAGTATTTAGTGATTCTAAGGTTGAATATTTTGCTAAAAAATCAAAACCTCTCGACAGTAAGAAATTACGAATATCTTCACAAGCATCCTCCAAATCGGATTCTGTTTGTATTTTGTACTTAAAATTTTTTGAATCGTTGAATTTGCCAATAGAAACCACCAAAGTATTAGCATCTTCCCAATAGTCTCTATAATTTCCTAAGTACTGTTGTGCGATTTTTTCAACTTTTTCGAATCTACAGCCAATATTTACATCCAACAGTATTTCGGTGTCATAAGCGTTGTAGGTAAAAATTACATTCGAAAAACCCGTAGAGGTAATCTTACGGTATTGCTTTTTTTCGGACATCAGAAAATAGTCATGTTCAAAAAAAAACTTGTTTAGTTTTTCATATAATTGAAGTTCGAATGTCTGAATATTCATAGAAAATCTAATAAAGTGTGTGTTTTTTCTAGCTATTTGAGAAAAAAAGTTGTGATATAAAATTAGTATAAATGAAATACCAATAGGTAAGTAATTGTACAAAATAAAATTTAAGTACTCGGTATTAGGCTGTAAGCCGTAGGCTTTAGGCAATAGGTGTATA
>NZ_JBMLSD010000385.1:0-8707 GCF_049240685.1 Flectobacillus sp. | reverse complement strand
AAGAAAAATCTATAGGACATGAGTGGGTAGCAGTGCTGAATTATGAGTTGTGAATTGTGAGTGTAAATTTTATTTATCAGCATTTCATCTCACCAATCAATTAAAATCAATGCAAACAATTGATTTACAACAAATTAGACCAACTGTTATTTACTTATTCAAACCTTTTATTCAGATGAAAAGAAGAGATTATCTTAAAAATATTGGTTTTACTTCGTTGGGAATGGCAGTGCTTAGTCCAGAAGTAAAAGCCGCTGAGTTGCTCGAACAACAAAAGCCTATTAAAAAAGGCGCAAAAGCAGCACCTGCCAAATCGGACGATATCAAAATCCCTGGTGGTCGTACCAAAGACGAGGCCATCCGTGATGCCAAATTGATGGCTGAGAAGTTCTTCAATGAGCATGAAATGAAAACTATCACCATTTTGGTAGATATAATCATTCCTGCCGACGACAAATCGGGAAGTGCTTCTCAAGCAGGTGTACCAGCTTTTATCGAATTTATTGCTAAAGATAGACCCAATGAATTCAAGACGCCTTTGAGAGGTGGCTTACGTTGGTTGGATTCTCAGTCTCTCAAGCGTTTCAATAAGGATTTTGTGAGCATTACGCCACAACAACGTATTGCGATAGTTGATGATATCGCTTATCCAGAGAAGTTCAAACCAGAGTTTTCTCAAGGCGTTTCGTTTTTTTCTTTAATGAGAAACCTAACAGCGACGGGCTTTTTCTCAAGCGAAATGGGTATTAAAGATATTGGTTACGAAGGCAACCGCCCGAACCAATGGGACGGCGTTCCAGAAGATGTATTGAAGCAATATGGCTTGAGTTATGAATAAATTGTAATTTTGAAAAGGGTTTTAACAAGTGTGGTTAAAACCCTTTTTTCTTTAGCTTAGAGCTTTCAGTTATGGGCATTCGGTAAAATATATCTATCGTTACTAAAAAACAATTCAACACTCTTTGCCTTGTGCCTGTTGCATAGTGCCTAAACACATAACCTGAATCTTATTTTGCACGATTACTTTATAACTTTTTTTAACTTAGTTTTTTCTGAAGAAATATTGAAAAACAGTCCTTAGTAATGTAAATTGCAGTAGAGTTTTGAGTAAAACTTCTGAAAAAGCAAATACGAAGTTTGAAATATGAGATTTATCCGCCCCAAAATCGCATTTTTCAAGAAAACTCTTCCCCACTAAACATTATATAAAACATCCTTAATTCAGAGAGTTGTGACGCAGATTACGAAGCAGTTTTTTTATTTTACCTTGTTAATCATTTTGGGCCTAGTGGCCTGTTCACATCAACCCAACCAATGGGGAGATACAACCACCAATAGTACCTCATCACGAAACGACAGTATCGCCAAACTTTTTGATGCGACTGTTGCTTCTCGAAAAGCAGCCAAGCTAGATACATTTTTCAGAAACCTCCAAAAGAAAGCCAAATTTAATGGCGTTGTGTTAGTATCGCAATACGGAAAAATTATCTATAAAGGAGCTTTTGGCTACAAAAACTTCTCTACGAAAGATACAAACACCACCGAGACGCTATTTCAATTAGCTTCGGTATCTAAGCAGTTTACGTCGGTTGCGATTATGCAATTGCACGAAAAAGGTTTGATCAATTATAACGACCCTGTTTACAAATATATCCCAAGTTTTCCCTACGACCCTAGCATTACGATACGCAGTTTACTGACGCATTGTTCTGGTATTCCTAATTATGCCTACGCCCTCGACAAAGTGGTGAACAAAAAGGAACCTATGTCGAACGAGCAAATTGTAAACCTATTTGCCAAGTACAAACCTGGCATCAACTATTTACCTAATGCTCGATTCAACTACAATAACTCTAATTATGTTTTGCTAGCTTATATTGTTGAAAAGCTTTCAAAAATGTCATTCAGAGAATATGCACAAAAGTATCTTTTTGCGCCTGCGGGAATGTCCAAAACCTTTATTTATGATCCTACCAAAACAGCATTAGTGGCCAACGCAGCGCTAGGACATACGCCAAGAAGAGGTGGTTACTGGCAAATTCCGTTCGACCACCTAGACGGCGCTGTAGGTGACAAGGGTATCTACTCAACGGTCGAGGATATGTTTAAATGGGATATGGCTTTGAATAGTGAAAAGCTTGTTAAACAAAGTACCCTACAAGAAGCCTTTCAGCCTGCACATCATTTCAAAAACCTGATTAATAAAAACTATGGTTATGGCTGGCGTTTGCAATTGATGGACGACGGCTCTTGGCTAACTTTTCATACAGGTTGGTGGCATGGTTTCAAAAATTACTACCTCCACAACCCAAAAGATAATTCTTCCATTATCATTCTTCAAAACGTAGCCAATCATGCTTTGGCGCGTGTGAAGGTTGCTCAGTCTATTCTATATCCCGATAAAGCTTGGTATTTCATGAAAGGAGAATCCATACAAGAAGAAGTCGAAGGCGGACATGAGTAGTTTTGAGTGATGAATTAATCATCTCGGATATCGGCTATCGGATTTGAGATTTCGGAAGTAAAATTTAATTTTTAACACTTCCGAAATCTCAAATCCCAAATCTATAATAGTTATAAATCCTTCATACAGCCCTAAATCCCCCCATTACTCATTCCTTTTTTACAAACTCGTAAGCTTCAAAACTTCCTTTTCTAGGCTGATAAGTAATGTTATATTTTTTTCCTTTTCTCAAAACAGGAATCGAAAGCGTATTTGAATAGCTTGTATAAGTTTTATTGATATTGATAGAAGCCAATATTTCGTCACCTTCTTGCAAACCCGCTTTAGCCGCTGCTGAATTGGGGTCTAGTCCTTGAATAATTTCTCCTTTTTGCACTTTCATAGGTTTGGCAAAGCCCAAATCAAATACCCCAGTTGTGATTTTTCTAACAGTATATCCTTCATAAATATCGGGTTCAGGAATGATTAATTTTCCACTAAGCATTGCCTTCCAATCGTCTACTGCCCACTGTCCAATAGATGTGGCTAAGAGCTTTTCCCAAGTTTCCTTAGTGACATACGCACCCGCCTGAGCTTGTTGGCTTATTTGATTGATTAAAGCCACAACTGTCACCTGACTATGTATACGCTTTAATTTGGCTTCGAGGTTAGCAAAATACAGCGCCCCTCTCGAATAGCCTATTGACCACGCATTTCGCCCCGACCACTTTACAGCAGGAATATCTTTTTCTGAAACCTCACGAATCGCATTGGTATAATAGAGTGCGGCCTCCTCATTGATAAGTTTACCAAATTCTGTTGGTGTATACAAGCCTGCCTCCAGCGGAAGTACCATACACAAATAATCAGCAATACCTTCGCTATACCAATCATCTTCACCCTCTGGTGCATGAAGACTTCCGACAAAAGCATGTACCGTTTCATGAGCAATCAAGGAGTGAATATCGGCGGTGGTGGCATCTTCGGAGGGAGGTAAATACAGTGTGTATCCCCCCATTACAGCAACACCACTGGCGAGAGGCCCTCCCTCGTAGGTTCGAATAAATATTCTAAAAGGGTTTTCAGCCTTTCCATTTAGTCGGTTTCGCAAATGCGCATATACTTTTTCGACCCAAGAGGCTGCTTGTTTCATTTCATCTGATTTTCTACCCAAAGCATACAGACTAAATCCATTGCTTCGGCGTCCTTCTGGATAGGCAAACATTTTTCCAACAATAAACTGACAAAACATCAATTCACTTAAATCAGCTTTGATTTGACAATCATTTTCACCTTTTGACGTAACCGCCATAAAGCCTTTGGGCAAATGCCATTTTAAGGATAAATCAACGGAGTTGAGCATTTCGGGATATAATAAAAAGCTAGTAAATGCCCCTGCTAATCCTCCTCCTGTAGCTTGTAAATCAATATGTGGCCCTCGGCGTTTGGGAATAGATACTGCCACAGGTATGTGATAGTCTATTTTGACAGTATTTCCTCTAACTGGTCGATTCCCTTTCCAAACTTGCAGACTTAAATCATTAATAGTGGTGTCGGGATACGCTCGATACATGACCGCCCCTTCAGAATCCTTCACCGAAAGCTGAGTTACGACGTCGGTTGTTCTGTCCAAATAAGGCTGTAGCGAATTGAATAGTAGTTTTAACTCATGAGCTTTTTGGGTTTTATATTGAACAGAATAATAAATATGTAAACCAATGGCCTTACCAGTCTTATCAAGGTCGGGACTTAAGTGAATTTCTTTGATAATAGGTAGGTCTTGCGCCCTCACGGCTGTTGCAATGATGAGCAATAGAAGTAAAAAAGTGGTGTTTTTTTTAAGTATCATAAAAAGAGAATTAAAACTAGATTACTAGTAATTTAACAGAAAAGCCACAAAGAGACAAACCAGCCAATATTTTGTTGGTTAAAAATCCAGAAAGCTTCTACTTTAGTCATACACTATTTGGGCTAGCTAAACGTTTATAATAAAGTTTAATCGCATATAGTGTACAAAACTTTAAAAATTACATATCTTTACAGCCCTTGGCGTTCGTGGCATTCTTTTCGCTACAGATTTTCCAAAAGCTTCAATAATCAAATTTTTCCAACATCATGAAGATTAAATCATTACTTCTCGGCTTATTAATGCTGGTAGGATTTCAAATCAAAGTGCAAGCGCAATCGGAAGATGAAGGCATCAAAGCCTGTGTCAACAATTACCTTGATGGAGTGATGCAAGGTGACACGGCTCGTCTTAACCGTGCGTTCCACCCTACTGCAATGCTTCGTAGCATCAATAGTAATACAGGAGCATTACAAGATATTTCGGTACGCAAATTCGTTGCAACTACTCCTGCTGGTGGTATTCAAGGTAGAGGTGGCTCTACAAAATTGATTTCTTACTCTTACATTGGCGTGTCGGCAGTGGCTACAGTAGAGTTACGTTTTGGCGACTTCAAATATGTGGATTTATTGAGTATGTTGAAGTTTGGTGACAATTGGAAAATTGTAAGCCGTGTATTTAGCCGTGCCGATTTGGATGCTACCGTAAAAGGTACAGCTGCTGTACCAAGTGCTGGTGGTGCTCCGGCTGCTTCAAAACCTCCAGTAGTGAAAAAGTCGAGTGCTAATGTGAAACCAAAAGCTGATGATGGTTGGTAGTATTGGGGCTTATGGCTATCGGCTTTGAGCTGACAGCTTTTATGACCTTCAAGCGCTGAAATATATAAGGTGACTAGGCATAGCTAAGTTGCCTTTTTTATTTATTGATAGTTTAAAACTGTTCAAAAAGTAAGTCCAAGCATAGAACACTTGAACTAGATTACTAAAATCATTTTATTCCATTCTGAAATTCCCAACTACTTTTGTACCTTTGCATTCGCAAAAAATTAACCCTTAGATTAGCGTATTTGCGTTAAGCAATCTGTGAATCTAATTTCTTGATACATAAATTTTTGAACATAAGAAAAGACTGAGAATCCTCTGTTTCGCGGTCTCCTATCAATTTCAAATTACCAAATAAAATGGGAAGAGCATTTGAATTCCGTAAAGCTAGAAAATTTAAAAGATGGGGCCAAATGGCCAAAACTTTTACCAAAATTGGTAAAGATATTACAATCGCTGTAAAGGCGGGTGGACCAGACCCAACCTCAAACTCGCGTTTGCGTGCTATCATGCAAAACGCTAGAACAGTGAACATGCCAAAAGTTAATATCGAAAATGCCATCAAACGTGCTTCTTCAAAAGATCAGGATGACTACAAAGAGATTGTTTACGAAGGATATGGACTGCATGGCGTAGCCGTTTTGGTTGAATGTACCACCGATAACACAAACCGTACTGTAGCTAACGTGCGTAGTTATTTTACCAAATGTGGTGGTAGTTTGGGTACTTCGGGAATGCTTGACTTTATTTTTGATCGTAAAAGTATTTTCAAAATTGCAAACACTGGCAACATCGATATCGAAGAGTTGGAATTAGAGCTTATTGATTTTGGAGCTGAAGAATTATTCTTGGATACTGAGGCTAACCAAATCAATATCTACGGTGGATTTACAGCTTTCGGGGCAATCCAAAAATATCTTGAAGAACAAAATTTCGAGATTCAGGGGGCTGACTTCGAACGTATCCCAACTGATTTTAAAAAACTAACAGAGGAACAAGCTGCTGATATTGAGAAACTTATCGACAAGCTTGAAGAGGACGACGATATCCAAAACGTTTATCACAACATGCTTGTTGAGTAAATAAAATTAGTTTATCCACAAGCCTCATCTCTAATTTAGCGAATGAGTAATATGTTTTTACTAGTAAAGATTTTATGCTTTGCAAAAAAAGGGATATCACTTGGAAATGTAGTATCAAAAAAGGCGTTCGAAATGAATTTTTCGAACGCCTTTTTTAATAAACAATTGGAAAATAACCTAAAAGTTACAACTATAAATAATTCAGGTTTTATTGATTATCCCAAAATATTTAATCTATCTGATTATGCTTTGCATTGTATGCAACCGCAAATACAAGTGCTTCCAAAATAATACCTACTGTTGCAGTTAGGGTGTCGCCCAACCAAATTAAGATTACACAAAAGACAACGAATAACGTGATAAGTTCAAATGTTGATAAATCGTTTTCTACTTCTTGTGAATGATGTGAATTTCCCATAGTCTTAGTCAATAGTTTATATTTTTTATTGAATATAGCCAATCTGAACTATTCCTCCTAATTTTTTTTTATCTTAATGTAAGTATAAGTTAGTGTGTAAAATAGAATATAATTTTTGGGCTGTGAGGTAACGGCTTTCGGCGGTGGGCTTTGGAAAAAAGCATGACTGAGGTTATTAAAAAACATTTTAACACTCTTTGCCTAGTGCCTAATCTTATAACTTAAATCTCATTTTGAAGGATAACTTCAGCAAGTTATTAGTTAACCAAAAATCTATTACTAGAATAAACTTAGAATCAAAAAGTATATATTCAATATGCACCGATGTTTCATTATCCATTCATGCTTTACGTTACTTAAAAGAAAAAAGATTTTACGATGAAACACCTCTTCTTTTTCATGATGTGCTTTGTATCGTCATTTTGTCATTTGGGGCAAAATCCAGTAAAATCTGTACCCTTACAGACAAGCGAACCTCCTCTTATTTCTAAGTACTTTTATATCGAAAAAGTATCAGATATTCGAAACAACACTTCACGAATTGGTCATGCCTTCGGGGCTGATAATTCGTTATTACAGCTCAAGCCAAGTATTTCGTTAAGCAAGTATGTTCGTAGTTTTTTCCAAAATCCTGTACGTCGAGACACGCTTGATTATGCCATTACGATTCATATTAAAAATTTGGATATACAGGAGAAAATTAAGGATAATATGATTCATGGCGAGTGTAGTATCGAACTGGCATTTTCTTTTACCAGAGCAGGAACGGATGTTGTACTTACTAGCTTCAAAAGTAAAACGATTTTCAAACGCTCTTATGGCGAGTACGATAATTATCAAAAAATGATTGAGAGATTATTCAGAAGAGGCGCCGAGCATCTGAACCAATGGATGTCTTTGAATTATGATAAAAATCCAATCCTTGCAAGGTCTCTTGTCATAAATATTCTCCCAGATTATCGCATCGAAAACCCCGACAAAGGCGATACGCTATTTTGGAGTCCTTCAAGACCTTTACGATGGAGTGATTTTCAAGGAAAACCTCCTATTTTCACCACATATTCAGCTCAGGTTTTTTCAAACTTTGAATATATTGGAGATGTAAAATTTAGCAAAGGAGTTCTTACTGCCAATTTACAATTTAAGGCCTACGTCCTCAAGTCATCTTCATGGAATGCCCGTGCAGGCAATAGCGAGTCGGCACTCGACCATGAACAGTTGCACTTTGATATTACAAAAACCATCATTGAGAAATTCAAAGAAAAGGCACGACAAATTACTTCGGTAGAGGATTATGACAGCGAAATTCAATTGCTATTTATTGATATGTATCGACTCATGAATAAACTTCAGAAACAATATGATGCCGAAACCAATCACTCCATCAACGTAATTGATCAAGAGCGCTGGCGAATGGAAGTGAGAAATGAGTTGAGGGGATATGGGATATAATTTGAAAGTTGGCTAATTTGAAGATTTGAAAATGAATTATAATACATTAAGAAAATTAGCAGCCATCTAATAATAGATACGGCTAGAGCTTCTTATGAAGCTAAGTTAGTACGTAAAATAAAATTTAATTTTTGAGCTTTCAGCTTTGGGCATTCGGCAAAAACATATCAATCGTTACAAAATAACATTTTAAGACTCTTTGCCTTGTGCCTGTTGCCTTATGCCTAAATCAGAAAAATCAAATCTAATTCTGCGCGAAGACTTGATTTGAAGATTTGAAAATGAATTATAATACATTAAGAAAATTAGCAGCCATCTAATAATAGATACGGCTAGAGCTTCTTATGAAGCTAAGTTAGTACGTAAAATAAAATTTAATTTTTGAGCTTTCAGCTTTGGGCATTCGGCAAAAACATATCAATCGTTACAAAATAACATTTTAAGACTCTTTGCCTTGTGCCTGTTGCCTTATGCCTAAATCAGAAAAATCAAATCTAATTCTGCGCGAAGACTTGATTTGAAGATTTGAAAATGAATTTTAGAGCACTAAGAAAATTAGCAGCCATTAGTTCGAATAATAGATACGACTCGAGCTTCTTATGAAGCTATCAAGCGTATCTATTATCACAAATATCTACTATAATC
>NZ_JBMLSD010000384.1:0-15474 GCF_049240685.1 Flectobacillus sp. | reverse complement strand
TACAATAATCATGCAGCATTCAAAAGGAATTCATGAGATACATAAAGTGCCCTTGACTAAAATACACAAAACTCATCACTCCTAATTACTGGACAAAAAGAGAAAAGGTATTTAGACTTTTTCAATGAATCTTTAAAAACAGTTTAAAACTGTTAAAAAAATGAGTCCAAGACTAAGTCTTGAACTAGTTACTTCAATTTTGTCCAGTAATCAGTCATCACTCATAATTACTCCTTTATCACCTTACGGCTAAAGGTTTTATCTCCAACGGTCAGTTGCAGAAAATAAACTCCTGTAGATAATGTACTGATATTCAATTGACCTTCATGCGCTTGGGAACGAGTCATATTATGTTGCACCTCTAGCACTCGTCCTTGGGAATCACTCAGGCGTAAGTCGTAAGAAGCAGGCTTATCGGTTCTAACTTTCCATGTCAAATAATCTGAAGTTGGCACTGGGAATACCTCTACAAGAATACCGCTTTCCTCCTCTATACCTAATACCAATACCGTAACTTTGGCGGTACCACTTACTGTACCTGTACCGCAGATATTTTTTACTTCTGAAAGTGTATAAGAGGTTGTGGATAAAGGATTTACCGTAATCTCAAATGGCGTTTTCTGAGCAGTAAATTCTTGTCCGTCCGACAATTTAAAAGTCCATGGAGCATGAGAACCCAAGTCTACCTTCAGCTTAGCTTCCTTGCCATAATCAATCGACTGGTCGCCTGAGATACTGGCTGTGGCGGGGATGTTGGCCAAGGTTTTAATCTGGATACTCTCTGTATAATCCAAACATTTCCCACGTTGAATTAATGCACGGTAGGAACCACTGCTGTTAGCCTGTAAACTGCTTTGATTAGCACTTAATATATTTACTTTATCTTGTTGCCATTGGTAGAACAGCGTATCAGCAGGCACTTGGTCGATGTTTAACTTAGCAAATTTACCTTCACAAAAGATTGTAGAATCGACTGTAGTAACTCGATTGGGAATATCAGTATGCTTTAGTGTTACCTTTTCGGATAAGCCTACACAAGTATTTCCATCGGCTGATTTATACTGTACTTTTAACTGATAAACCCCTGGCGAGTTAACTAGTAAATTTGGGGTCGTATTTGTCGTTTTTCCATCTTTTATCCAATCGTAGGTAAACCTAGCACTTTCCCCTTCAAAATTAACATTTGCTTTTAACGTAATTCTATCTCCCTTACAATAGTTCAGAGAATCAGAAGGTAGTATGGCCGTTTCCAAGCTATTGAGCTTAAAATAAACTGCTGGAGCAACAAGTTCGCATCCTCCTAGCATGGCAACTGACACCCGATAAAGTCCATCTTCCGAGATAGTATGTTTCTCGAATTCCTCTAGTTCTTGATACGTAGCAATCAACTTATTGTCTTTAAAAACTCTGTATTCAAGTATCCATGAACTCTTATAGCCCATTCTGTATGGTTGTATTTTGCTAGCACAAACAGGTGTAGTACCACTTATATTGGCTCTTTTTGTGTACCCTGGTATATCATAATAAACCCTTAGTAAAGATTCGTTAGATGCTTTGATCTCAAAGCTTTCGGAGCGCATTACACAATTTTGCTTATCGGTATAAGTAACGTTTAGTTCTAAATAGTATTCACCTGCTTTAAGCCCCGATACCCAAGTTTGAGTATTACTAGAGACTTGAAAATATATGTTCGAAAATTGAGGATCTGTCCAGTGTGATACAATAGCCGACCCATTATGTTCTATTTTACAAATCAGCTTTTTATTTCGATACCAAGTTGCCACAAAGGACTTAATTGGCGCATCATTCTGACTATATAAAAATGGAAATGAGGCCGAATATGAGCTTACAGTGTAGCCGTCACATAATGTTTGCCCAGATGAAATGTTCAAATCATTTAGGACGTATTTTACGTCAATAAAAGGAGATTGTTTTTTGTAATGATAGGTATCAGAAAATCCCCAGCAAGTATCCTTTGTGATTTTTACATGGTAATTACCTTCTTGAGATATCTTAATACTGCTACCTGCTTCATTGATGGGTTTTCCATTAAAATACCACTGATACTTCCAAGAACTGTATCTATCAACATCCACTAAATCAAGGTATCGCCCTTCCTCGGTACAGTCTTTCGTAAAAGCCCTACGATAATCAGTAATATAAAATTTTACTTTATTTGTGGGAGCTGTAGTTAGTTTAAATGTATCCGAAATAGACTCACATGAACCCGTTTTTAGCTTAACTTGATAATTACCTTCAATACCTTCGGGGATATAATTAGACGTAGTATTTGCCAATATCCTACCGTTTCTCATCCATTGATAGGTATATGGGATATTATAGTAAACATTATTAGAGGCATACAAAGATGTTCTTACGCCACAATAAATCATATTCTTACCACTGATGTAAACAGGTGGGGCGACTTTCAGTTTGATATCGATTGGGGAGCTCTCTGCAAAACATCCATTTGAAAGTGGATATAAAAATTTATAGGTTCCGTCTTGGGTTGCTTTATAGGTAGCTCCATTACTATTATTGATCAATTGATTGTTACGAATCCAGGCTCCTTGTTTATCTTGATTGTACTTTACCAATAAAACTGAGTCACAGCCTACGATTGTATTGTTACGCCATATTCCATAATTTGGATAAAATGAAGCATTTTCATTTTCATTCTTAAAGTAGAAATACGCACTTTTTTTAGCAGATACAATCGCACCATCTTCTGTTGATATCCAAATATCCAAGGAAGAAGTTCTGTATTGTGGCGTTTTTACTTTTATAGGAGAGCTTGTTCCCACTCCAAGAATACCTACGTCGCTATTTACTACGAATTTTGTACCTACAGGGAAACTTCCAATAATTCTAAATGCTAAATCGACCCAAGTATTGGGACAACTATTTTCAATGATACGTAATGGAGGATAGTCGAGCACAATACCTCTATAAGTAGCATCCTTTTTAAGACTTAACACTACTTTAGCGGTAGATTGACAGCTTGAAGAACCCTGCCCTGTAATACCTTTTATAGTGTAGGTTCCCGCATTTTTAGCCTCGAAGTGGTCTATCGAAACGGGATAATTCCAATTAAGTGTTCTTTCATACATATCAGGTCCCGAATAAGAGATATACTCAATGAAAGTTTGATTGGGTCCTGTCTTATTGGATATTGTAGGAAAAATAAATTGTGAATTCTCAACAACTTCTATAGATGAAGGATATTGCAATTTTACGCCAAGATTAACTACAACATTAATGGTTTCCACAATCTTACAAGTACTATTTTCTTGCAAAAAACTTACGGTATAAACTCCAGCCGCTGCTTTTGTTATATCAGGAATACTAGGGCTAGCAAGATTCGAACTAAATTGATTAGGGCCATTCCATGAATAACTTCCTTTGCCCCCATTTTTATTGAGAACTAGGGTTGAGCCACTACATAAAATCACCTCTGAGTCGTTCTTTAAAACACTTTCTACTTTGGGTGTTAAAAAAGTGCAATTATCACTATTGGTAATAAGCACCTGAAAACCATAAGAGGTGGCAGAGGGAGGAACACTAATTTTCGCATCGGTTAGGTGTACTTGAGGGATTCCATTTTTCATCCATAAATACCTCATGCCATCTTCCTTGTCAACCTCCAAAGATTGCGTATTATTTACACCACAAACTGTTTTAATTTCTTGCGATTTAATTTCAGAGACTTCCACTGTAATGGTATCGCTAAAATAAGTACATTGATTTCTTGTATATTCTGCCCAATATTTCCCGGGGTCTTTCGCTTCTAAACTACAATTTATTCCCTCCTTTCTAGAAATTACCACACCATCTTTCTTCCATACAACATCTCCTACTACACAAGTAGTCATGGATAATTTCGTATATCCTCCTTTACAGATTTTTCTAATCTTTTCACTCCCTAAGCTAGTAAAGAAACCAATAGTAGGCTTTATGGTTAAAGGTGAGCTTTCATAGTTACAGCCTGTTACTAAATCTCTAGCCTTAATTATATAATTTCCAGCTTGTGGATTAGCAAAGAAAAAGGCTTTACTAACAAAATTACCATCTCTATACCACTCAACTGCCCAGGAATTTCCAGTATAACGAATTGGGGAAATAGTTAAATTAGGATTACCACAACCTTGCCAAAGGTCGTAATATTGATCTATACCTACAGGAAGCACACCACCTGCATTTTGAGATACTTTTAGTGTGTCGTAATTTACACATTCGCCCTGTTTCGATTCTAATACATAGGTACCTAATCCTTGAGGGTCTATCCTGTTTGTAGTGGAACTTAGATCAAGATAAGGCTGTCCATCTTTATACATTTTCTTTTCGCCATCTGCACTCAGCGTAAAGTAGTATGAAATATTCTTATCGCATAGCTTAAACTCTTTTGTATCGTAACTTAGATTGTTGAAGAACACTCCTAAATTAGCATTAGGCTTGGGCGACGATATGACAGTTTTCTTTGGGGAGACCCCTGAGCATACGCCAGATGCTACAGCATATTGATAGACTCCGGGCTGAGTAACTTTGTATTGAGTTGACGTGGCTCCTTCTATTGGTGCGCCATCTTTATACCATTGATAGGTGATGTTTGCTCCTAAATTTTGATAAGGAGCCGTTTTCGCATCCAAGACTAGCTCACCTCCTTTGTCACAGAGTTTTAATGGCTCTATGATGTTGTCTTGATAGAATTGGGCACTGATACTTCTAATATCTTTTCGAGTATATATTTGACTTTTATACTGACAGGTCGGAGTCGAGATAGTAGCAAAATATTCTCCAGCGTCTAGTGTCGAAATACTTGAACCCTTCCCAACCTCTTTTCCATTTTTGTACCAAGTAATAAGAGTCTCATTGGCAAATCCAGCAGTATCTACCCTCAATTTACTTACTGTACCTTCACAAGTTTCGAAATTATACCAATCGTATTCACCACTCCAGTTAAATGAATAATAGTTTCCAGTTCCATAGACTGATATCCTGTAAGGGCAATCTGGATTACTAAATTTCACTTCGACAGAATCCTGTGCAACACAATTGTATTTATCTCTAGTTGTGAGTTTATAAAAGCCTTGTGAAGACTTGTTGATATTTTCTACAAAAACATAGTTGTCATAGGCTATAAATCCATTAGGGCCAGACCACGAATACCAACATCCCTCCGCTCCTTCAGCATACAAGTGTTGCCTCCCACCAAAGGTAGAGCTATATTTATAGGTTATTTTTGTTGGAATAAGCTTTCCTACCGTAACAATAAATGTGTAAATAGTTTCCCCATCGATTAGAACCTTATAGGTACCATTATGCTTGGTAGGGTCTGCTGCCTCAGAGATAGTGATAGTCTTATTTCCTTTTTGGTTAAAACCATTAGGACCCGACCATTCGTAGGTTGTACCTTGCAAAGGTGAAGTCAAACTTATTTTTGTTCCTGTACAAAAAGTATTGAAGCTATAATTCGTTTGTCCATACGCCAATACTTTAAACAGCAATAAAAAAAGAATGATGTAGATTTGTTTCATAATATCATGTTGAATTTTAGACTACAAAGAAATGAAGTTTTTGTCTCGATAAAAAACTTATTCTTCATTCAAAATCAAAAAAGGCTCAGTGATGTCAGTCACCAAGCCTTTCTGGACAATATAGGTTAATTTTGCGTTAAGCCTTGGACTTACAATAATCATGCAGCATTCAAAAGGAATTCATGAGATACATAAAGTGCCCTTGCCTAAAATACACAAAACTCATCACTCATAATTACTCCTTTATCACCTTACGACTAAAGGTTTTATCTCCAACGGTCAGTTGCAGAAAATAAACTCCTGTTGGCAATGTACTGATATTCAATTGCCCTTCGTGCGCTTGAGAACGTGTGGTATTTTGTTGCAGTTCCAGCACTCGTCCTTGGGTATCACTCAGGCGTAAGTCGTAAGAAGCAGGCTTATCTGTTCTAACTTTCCATGTCAAATAATCTGAAGTTGGCACTGGGAATACCTCTACAAGAATACCGCTTTCCTCCTCTATACCTAATACCAATACCGTAACTTTGGCGGTACCACTTACTGTACCTGTACCGCAGATATTTTTTACTTCTGAAAGTGTATAAGAGGTTGTGGATAAAGGATTTACCGTAATCTCAAATGGCGTTTTCTGAGCAGTAAATTCTTGTCCGTCCGACAATTTAAAAGTCCATGGAGCATGAGAACCCAAGTCTACCTTCAGCTTAGCTTCCTTGCCATAATCAATCGACTGGTCGCCAGAGATACTGGCTGTGGCTGGGATGCTGGGTAGTTGGCTGACGGTTACAGATGGGGTAAAGTCGATACACTTCCCTTTTTGAACTATTGCTCGATAAGTACCCGAAGACTTTGCCTGATAAATAGACTGGGTGGCATCATTTATCGTTTGTTGATTTCTTTGCCATAGATAATAAAGTCCTTCTGAAGAAGTAGCTAACAAATCGACACCTTTTTCACCACATACGGATACCGAATCACTTGGCGTAATAGTAGTTGGTATCTCTGTATTTTTGAACAATATTTTCTTAGAAATACCCTCGCAAGTATAACCCGTGGCTGTTTGAAACTGTACCTGAAGATGGTAGACCCCTGGCGCATTCACTGCTAAGGTATGATGATTAGTTCCTACTGTTTCTCCGTCTTTAAACCATTGATACTTACTAGGATATAGATACGTTTTATAATTTACAAATGAAATATTTGTGTTTAAACCCTTGCATAATAAAACACTATCTTCTGAAATCGACAAGAGTGTTTCAATACTGTTAAACTGAAAAACTTTGGGGTCAGATTTTACAGTACATCCTCCTTGTAGTTTTATGATTACTTGATAAGTACCATTTTCAGTGACCAAATGATTTTCAAAACTCTTAGAGTCCGAATAGGTTGCCACTAACTTTTCATCTTTATAAATGCTATATTCTCTGATTTCATCTTGATAGAATGCTCTAAATGGTCTTACCTCTTTAGCACAGATTTTGTAACTATTTATTGGGGTATCACCTACGTAATCATTGCTGTAAAACGGTATATAAAACTTCGCATATTTCTGCGTAGATGCTATTGCAGAAGTAAGAATATCCAATGAGTGTGACTTATACGAACAAGTAGTGCCATCTTTAAAGTTTAATTCTAACTCGATATCATACTTTCCAGCATTTAATTGAGATAATCTCCGAAATCCGAAATTATTATTATACGAATCTAATTGAGCAGACTCTGCATCATCATGCCAATCATCTACTGGATGATAGTCTTTTTCATAGCTTAATCTATGTATCAACTTGCCATTCTTATTCAATCGAACAGTAAAGGACTTTATCCTAGGATAGTAATTAACACTATCGGGATAGATAAATCGTGCAGTGGTATAAACCGTTTGTCCATCACAAATCGACATAGTTGAAACTTCAGGATAATACCCATCATCTTGTTGATAAAAAATAAATCGATTTTTAGGTTTTTGATATGTATATGTATTGGAAACACCCCAACAACTATCCTTTGTTACTCTTACAAAAAAATCCCCACTCTCTGTCGCTTTTATGCTAGGCCCTACTTTATCTGCTAATAGTTTATTATCGACAAACCATTGATACTTCCATGTAGAGTCTCCCTGAAATAGCTGTTCCTTGAGTTGTATGCCCATTTCATTACAACTAAATGAAGCATCTGTGTTAACACTGAAAGATTGATTAATATTTAAAGGGACTTTTCCTTGGGCACTCTTCAACTTAATGGTATCCGATACAGATTCACAAGAACCCATTTTTACTTTCAGTAGATAGTTTCCTGCCCTGTTAAACAATCCACTGTAAGAAGTATCCGTTGACAAAGCTATCCCGTCTCTCATCCATTGATAGGATACATTTCTTCGATATTGAAAATTGCTACTTTCTGCTAATAATGTACTTTTACCACAAAAGATATCTTTACTTCCATCAACAACCACTTTAGGGATTTTCTTCAACACTATATTCTTAGGAGATGTTTTTGCAAGGCAACCACCTGATGATAAATAAATAACCTGATAACTTCCGCTTTGCTTTGCTGAAATCGTTTTAGCATCATTACTGGTTAGCTCATTGTTATAAGCCCACCTCCCAAAATAAGGATAGTAAGAAAACGTCATTTGAACAGAATCACACGCTGTAATTCCGGCAGAAGTGTAGAAAAAATCATTATAATTTAAATAACTTACCCATGCCGAAAAAGGATTATTATTCACTCCCCTATTCTTAATGATTCCTATCGGTGAACTTACAGACTGAGCAGAGGTTGTGATAAAGATAGACCAGTCTTTTGTACTTTCGGGCAGCTGTATTTTGATTGGACTGTTGGTACCTTCTCCCAATACAGTACTATCCATCATTACTTTAAAAATTGTATTGGGTGCGAAGTTACCCAGTTTTTCAAAAGGAATTTCAATGGAGGATAACCCACATGCTGCGGGTATTGCATCTAGTCGAGTTTGCCTTAGAATGATACTTCGGCAATCCGAAGATTTATTCATGCTAACGGTAATTTCATGCGTAAACCCACAAGTATTAGTGTCGCTCCTGATAGGAGTAATCTTGTAGATACCTGTGTTGTTTGTATTAAAATTATCAATTACTAATGGCGATGAAACTCCTTTAAGCGTATTCGAAATCCCTGGCCCTGTATAAACTACAGAGTTAATTCCAACTTGCTCAGTAGTTTTAATCAGAGGAAGAGCTAGCTGTCCTTTTTCGCATACCTCCATTGATGAAGGGTAGGTTACTTTGACAGCATTTTTTACATTTACCATTACTGTAAAAACAGCATCACATCCACCAGTAGTCGACTGATAGGTGAGGGTATAAACTCCAGCATTTGTCTTGGCTACGTTGTTAATCACAGGATTTGCACTGGTAGAAGTAAATCCATTAGGCCCTGTCCAACGATAATTACCTGATGTTGCTTGGGGATTTAGCTCAAGTAAAGAGCCCTCACAAAGACTTTTTATTTGTGGGAAACGAATACCAGTATGTAGCGCAGGGGTAAGCGCAGCACAGTATGGATTACTTATCAATACTCTGTAAGTATTTGCATCATTAATCCCTACATCTATTTTACTTTGGTTTAGTTCAGATTGTATAATACCATTTTTAAGCCATAGATAGGAAAGTCCTTTCTCCGCTTGTACTGCTAGGGTTTTGACACTCTGAGATACACAGGTCTCAACAATGCTCGGAGTTTTTACCTCTGCAGATTCAACAGTGATTGTATCAGAATAATAGGTACATGTATTTGTAGGAAATTCTATCCAATATTTACCAGGTTCATTAACCGTCAGCGAACATCCATAATTTGGATTATTAGAAGAAGGTTCATTGATTACAACCCCATCTCTTTTCCAAATTTTATACTTATAGTACAAGGAATTACAGTCGGATAGTGATATTTCAATGCTTTCTTTCCTACACAAATATCGTTTTTGAGGAGAGCTAAATGTTGCTATGACCTTATTCGATGGAATAGGTGCTTGAGAAAATGGCTTACTTTGGTATTGACACTTTGAGTTATTAACCTTAAGTACAAAACTCGCACCATCCGAGCTTGTAACAATGTTATCGGTACTAATAAGTTTTCCATCTCTGAACCACTGATAGTTTATTTTGTCCTCAAAATATTGATTATTATAAAAGTATAGTATTTTAAAATTAGTACTTGAGCAAGTAAAAGGAAGAGTCAAAACATTTTTACTAAAATCAGCCAATGGAAGAATATCATTGGCATTACCCTGTACTATTTTTATGCTATCATAGGCAATACACTCCCCTTGTGTGGCTTTAATTACATAAAGCCCATACTCGCGAATGCTAAACATATCAGAAGAATAGGTTTGATTTCCATTCCTATAAACAGTAAATGCCCCATCTGCTTTAGCACTTAAGGAATGCCAATCGGTTTTTATATCACATACTTTTACTACGTTAGAATCAATGATACTCCCACCTGTATAGTATGAAATATTTGCCCTAATCTTGTCGGTAGACTTGATTATTTTTTTTGTAGAAGTTCCAACACAATTACCTGATACAATTTTAAAACTATAATTACCCTCTGAGGTAACATCAAATGTTGAACCATTAGCATTCGGAATTGGTGAGTCATTTTTATACCACTGAAAGGAAGGCGATGAGGCATTAATTCCATTATTATTATTTACTAGTGCCCCTTTCAACTGCACAACTCCTCTTTTGTTACACAGTAGTAATGAATCACTTGATGTATTATTTGGAAAGTAAACACTGAGCCCCTTTGTATTTACCCTTTTAATAGTACGTGATTTAAATTCACACGTAGGAGTCTGTAAAAGGGCATAGTAAGTACCTTCTTCTGCTATTGAGATACTTGTAGAATTTAAAAAAACTTTCCCATCTTTATACCAGATTACTTTCCAATCGCCCAAAAACGAGGCAGTAGATACAGTTAAATTAGATTTTGAATCTTCACAAGTTGAGATAATATACGGATCTGGATATCCACCGGGGAGTGTCGTAACTGGGCCTCCCTCCTGTTGGTAAGATACAGATAAATCACCGATACAATCTTTCCCTTCAAATTTCAGATTAATAGAGTCTTTTAGAATACAGCCATATTGGTCTCTTGCGGTAACTTTATAATATCCACTATTGTTTGATTGGGGCAGGAGTATCTTTACTGTCTCTCCAAGTGCAAAATAGTTGTTGGGTCCCGACCACTCAAAAGTACTTGCATGACTCCCAGTTACACTAAGTACTTTGTTCCCGCTTACATCAGAAGAAGTTGATATAGAAAACTTGGTAGATAAATATCGATTTATTCCGACAAAAATATGATGCTTTTGAAGCTTGTCAACCACAACGGTGTATATACCCGTATGCTTGCTAGAATCAGCAATCTCTGCAACTGTAACAGTCTGACTTCCTGTAGACTTATACCCATTAGGCCCCGACCATTCATAGGTCTTTCCTTGGATGGGCGACACTAAACTTATCCTTTGTCCTTTACAAAAGTTACTCGAACTGTAGTTGCCTTGACCATTTACGAGATGTACTGATAATAAAAAGAAAAGAATGATGTAGATTTGTTTCATAATATCATGTTGAATTTTAGACTACAAAGAAATGAAGTTTTTGTCTCGATAAAAAACTTATTCTTCATTCAAAATCAAAAAAGGCTCAGTGATGTCAGTCACCAAGCCTTTCTGGACAATATAGGTTAATTTTGCGTTATTTTAAAGTGTTAGTAATTCTTTACAACGCATCGGCAAATTTTAAACATACAGGCATCGACACTTCTATAGAATAGCCTGTGTATTTGAGCTTACCTGTTTTTTTATCTCTACTAAACACGGTAATGTTATCGCTGTCTTGATTGGCAACTACTACATAATTACCTGTTGGGTCTATCGCAAAGTTTCTTGGTGTTTTGCCTTCTACTGGTGTATTATCTACCCAAGTAAGTTTGCCTGTTTTGGCATCAATGGCATATACCGTAATACTTTCGTGTGCGCGATTGGAAGCATACAAAAATTTACCATCAGCTGAAATATGAATATCGGCATCCCACTTGAGCCCCGTATAGTCAGAAGGCACGGTCGAAATCGTCTGAATGGGTTTTAAAGCGCCTTTTTCATAACGATATGCCGTAACAGTTGCTGTTAATTCTTCAATAACGTAAGCATATTTGTTATTTGGCGAAAACACAAAATGACGTGGACCTGAACCTGGTGTCGAGCTGGTAAAGGCTGGTTTACCGGGGTTCAATAGTCCTTTCTGTGTATCTAATTTATAAGTATACACTTTATCTACACCCAAATCTGGCACAAAAACGTCGGTGTTATTGATGGCTACGTTTACCGAGTGAACGTGTGGTTTTTCTTGACGATTTTTGTTTACTGAGCTTCCTGTATGTTGAATGGTCTGGGTAGCTTTTCCGAGTGTTCCATCTGATTCGACAGGGAGAATACTCAAACTTCCTCCTCCATAATTCCCTACCATAACCCACTTGCCTGTACGGTCGGTAGTCACATGACAAGAGCCTGGCCCACCTGCTGATTGTGAATTGAGATAGGACAACACTCCTTGCTTACGGTCAAATCTGAAAGAATTTACGGTACCATCGCCATCGGTTTCGCCTACCGAATACACCATTTCTTGGGTTGGTGACACCGCAATAAAGGAGGGGTTTTTGACACCACTAACATGACTAGTATATTGCAATTTTCCAGTACTCGGATTAAAACGATACACATAGATGCCTTTGCTAGTTTTGGCAGTGTAGGTGCCCACAATCATATAAAATTCTTTGGACGCTGTTTGGGCTAGGACATTCACCATGGTAGTCATGGTAAGTCCAACGAGTAGCAATAGTTTTTTCACGGGATAGCTGAAGGTTTGACATAAAATACTTTAACAAAACGAAGTTAGTATTCTGTAGGTAAAAAATTGTACTTTATCCAATAAAAAACCACGCTCCTACTACAAGAGCGTGGTTTTTTACATTACAAATTACACTTTTAAAATATTTATCTGTATTAGGTTGTTTGCATTATGCTGTAAGCAATTTTTAAACATTAGGTCATTTTCAAATTCTCAAAATCCCTAATTTTCAAATCAGATAAATCAATGACCTCTACCTTTACCTTTGCCACGACCGCCATTCATTGGAGGAATATCAGCCACTTTGACAAAATTACCTGCCGAATCAAATATCAAGACCACTCTTGTGGTATCATTTGCGATGCCTACATACAAGTTTCCATCAGCATTGGTTCCTGCCTTCTTGATGGTATAACCAGCATAATTAGCTGTAACATAGCTAGTAACCGAAGCAGGAAGTGTTGTGATATCTACGGCAGTAAGTTTGGCTTTTTTACCATATTTTTCGATAATCTGAACAAAATTACCACTTGCATCAAACAATAATCCAGTATGTGTACTGTTCAAATATATTCCTACAACATATTGCCCTAATGAATCTGTTGCCGCAAATTTCACTTGCGCGCCTGCATAATTGGTAGTGATATAAGAAATAACCTTACTCGGTAAAGCAGTAGAATCAATAGGAGTTAATTTGCCTTTACATTTAGTTTTTGTGGTCGAATCCGCAGCAGTACGCGCAGCTGACACTTGGATTGCTTCCAAATCACCATCACTTGAAGGTGTAGCACCATCTTGTGATTGACAAGCTACCATATAAAGGCCCACGACAGCCATCAACAATAATAACAATTGTTTTTTCATGTGTACTTATTGGTTTAACTTTTTATGAGATTAAAAAATATAGTTGAAACGTTTCATAAGTACATGACTGATGGTCTACAAAAACCGTTGCCTTCTCGACAAAAATTATTCAAAAATCTCCACAGATTGTATTTCTTTGAAAAGCTCCATCAAAGATTCGCTTGGGGCTTGACCTTTTCCTTCTTTGCTATTTTTAAAATATTCTACAAAAAGTTCTTCCATACTTTTGTTGTCGATACTCACAATTTTGGAAGTACCATCATTGCCTTTTTGCAAATTTTTTACCTCAGGAATAATAGGCATCATCATCGGATGTGCCTCCATCAGCCTTTTCTTATCCGCCGATTCCAAGTAACTTTCAGTTACCATCGTAATCTGAACAATAGCGTCTTGATTGCCTTCCAACCAAGTTATAGCCTCTTCTACTTCGGTAAATTTATTACGCAACAATTTTTTCCCTTTAGTTAAAGCAATAGGTAAAAGATTGACAGGTTTCCCAGCCTGAGCCTCTACCACAACCACATATTTGGTTTGATTAGCCTCCGAAAAACTATAGGCCAACGGACTACTCGAGTAAATAATTGGGCACGGTTCTGTATCAATGGTTTGGAATCTGTGTAAATGTCCTAGGGCTACGTACTGCGTTTGAGGAGGAATATTTTCAGAATAAATCGCAGAGGCACCACCAACATGAAGTATTGGTTTTTCGTCATCTGGTTCTTCGGGTTGTTCTCCTCCATTTTTCATCATAAAAAGATGTGTTACCAAGAAATTAATCCCTTTTTCGTCGAAATATTGGTCTGCCAACTGCTTCCAGTGCTGTGCCAAATGCTGGCGAAGACTATCCTCTGTATCCTCTACTCCCAAATAAGTTTTCAAGCGTACTTCGTTGGCATAAGGTGTCAAAATCAAACGCAATGGCGTTTGCTGTTTGGGTAATGCCAGCTCTATGTATCCGTTATCTACATGCAATACCTCTATCCCTCCATCGGTCATAAACGGACGTACATAGGCGTTGGGATATCCCACAAAAATAATCCCGCAAGCACGGGCTAAGGCATCAGGCACTTCGATACGCTCAGGAGAATCATGATTACCTGCAATGGCAATTACGGCACGTGTTCCATTTTTTGACAAACGATACAAAGTAGAATACAAAAGCTCGGTAGCTTCTGACGAAGGATTAAAGTTATCAAACAAATCACCTGCTACAATCACGGCATCTACCTCCTCTTTGTCAGCAATCTCCACGATTTCAGCTAATACCTCACGTTGTTCCTCCAAGCGAGAAAACATATCCAATCTTTTACCCAAATGCCAATCGGCAGTATGTAATATTTTCATTTTAAAAATCAATTGTGTTAGATAGGGTGGCTTTCTACTTTGGGCTTTGGTTTAACTCGATATATTGAATAAGTGATTTAATTTTGTGTTTTAGGCACAAGGCAAAGAGTGTTAAAATGTTTTTTAAGTAACGATAGATATGTTTTTGCCAAATGCCCATACCTGAAAGCCGTTATCTGAAAGCACAATCTAACATTTCATTTTGAGTACTAATTTTCTTACTTTCCCCCTGTCACGGCCTTAATTAAGGTTTGTTTATCACTTACGAGTGTAATTAAAAAACTGCCAAAACCAGAAATTAATCCAATCACAAGCGCCGCCGCAAGCACCGAAAGTAGGCTTTTCCAGATGGTAGACCAGATGCTTTTTTCTTCAAAAAACTGCTTGTAGGCCCAAACCATATATACCATACTAATTAAGGAAGACATCATCGATTGGACATAAAAACCAATAATACTATTTTTTACAAAAATTAATAATGGAAACAAAAATAGCTTAATCAGCTCAGAATGTGAAATCACAAAAAGATGTAACACGATTCCTTCAACCCAATTATATCGTTCTTTTCCTAAAATCTTAACTGAGAAAAAACCATACAAAAGAATACTAAACATGAGTTGATAGGTATAATTTTCAAAAGCAAAATGTACGGCTTTTTTGACGAAGGGCATTATAGCTTTTTGTTCTTTGGTTTTCATATTTTGGAACATAATATCCATATTGAAAAGATCGTCCCAGTAATGTAGATAAATCCAAGTAGCCACCCCACCAATCAACAAAAGATAATTGACAGGATGAAAATGATTCACTCGTTTGCCCTGCACATATTCCCGTACCGAATGCCC
>NZ_JBMLSD010000383.1:0-2654 GCF_049240685.1 Flectobacillus sp. | reverse complement strand
TTTGGTTTAATCCACTTTGCAAAATGGTTTTCCCCTCTTCGGTCTCAAATTGATAGGTTTTGCCAAATACTTTTGCGGAAACCTGTGCTTTTTGTGATGTACTTACTTGAGTTTGTCCTGTGATTAAAAATAGCTCCCGATGAATTTTTTCTTTTGCTATTCCCAAGTAAGCCAAATCTTCAATGAGCTTATTTGTCATAATTTCAGGCCCGCAGAGATAAAAATCCAATTTATTTTTATCATAATGATTTACCATTTCTTCCAATGAAATTCTTGTGATATAACCTTTGATGGCATTTTGAGGATTTTCCTCTTCATTCAAAAAGTGTTTGACTTTAAATTGACGAGAAAATTCCCTTGTCCATTGTTCAATTTTCTCCTTAAAAATTATGCTCGAGGAAGTTCTATTGGCATACAGTAAAGTAATTTTACTTTTAGGTTCAAACTTCAAAATAGTGCCTATCATACTGTAAATTGGTGTTATGCCGCTTCCGCCTGCTATCATCACATAATTATTTTGATGAGCAGGTTCGGGATTGAGGTAAAATTGCCCGGAAGGGGCTGTAACTTCTAAACTATCGCCAACCTTTAAATGCTCAGCTAAGTAGTTAGTAATCTTGCCTCCTTTTATTTTTTTGATGGTTAGAGTCAAAAGGTTATCTGTATTTGGAATTGATGAAATTGAAAATGTACGATAAAGTGTTTCCCCTTTTATAGTCACTTTGATGGTTAGATGCTGTCCCGCTGAGAAATCTCTGAAAAGGGCGGGAACATTTGAAAATTCTATGGAGAAAGCGTCATTTGCCTCTTGGCGTATAGCCGAAACGGTAAGCAAATACAAACCATCAGTTGATTGTTTGATGTTTTTTCGTTCAAAAATTTGTTCGTGGCGGGCTTCATAGTCTTTAAATTCTGTACCCATCCATTTGTCCCACCAAGTAAAATATAATGCATAATTGCCGTTAAACAATTGGTGGTGCATATTGTGATGAGTAGATGCTGTTTTGAATTTTAATATTGGAAATTTCACCCAACCCTTTGGATAAATTTCATAGCCTAAATGGCCAAGCACATTGTTTAACATGGAGAAGATTTGCCAGGCAATGATTAACCCAAAATTAAGTGGAAGCAAAAAGGGCAATACAAAGGCTACAATGTATTCAACCACAGCCTCTGAAGGATGAAAAGCAAAAGCCGTTAATGGCGAAGGGTCGGTACTTTCGTGATGTACCTTATGGAAAAACTTATATAAACTTGGCGTATGCATAGCCCTGTGGCTCCAGTAGAAAAACATATCATCAATAAAGAGCACAATGAAAAAACTAAGCCCTAACCACAAATAGCCATACTCGTTAATGTCAAAATAGATTCGAGTATAACCTTTGCTTTCTAAATAAAGAAAGCAAACATCCATGATAGCAAAAATTAGAAATGTACTTGCCGAAAATCCAAGATCATGTTTGAAATGATGCAGATTAGCTCTTTCAGTTTCTTGTATTCTTATTTTCTTAAAATACTTTTTTCCAACTATCCAAAAGATGAAGAAGAATGGAAAGGCAAATCCTGCATACCAAAGTAGGTTTTCGCAGTACATGGCGATTAAGTTTTCAAAAAACGTTGTAATATTCATTTATCTCCAATTTTTAAGTGTTAATTATTTACACTGCAAAATTGCAAAGCATTTAAATAAAAGCTTTTGACGTAGAACAAAAAGTGATTTGATGTAAATCAAAAAATGTTTAGAGTTTGCCCCTCTAATCCAATTTACTTTTGGTGAGTAATGTTTAATAGGATGTATGTGTATTGGCAAATACAGTGACCTTTCACCATTAAAAGAGAGGGTGAGCTAAGAAGCGACCAATACTATCAATAATCAATAAAATGCCAATTAGTATAAGAATAATTACTAATATCTTACTTAACCATTTTTTTATAAATTCTCTTATATTGTGAAAAACTAACGCAGTTTTCTTAAAAAACAAAAGACTCCACAAAATGATTAACGGCAACACATAAATGGAATTATAGACTAGTAATAGTAAGAAATTTTCCAAAAAGCCTAACTTTGCATTTGCTATTAGTACATTAGCTGGGAGATAGATTACTGCTGTTAAAATATCTCCAATAGTTGCAACAAATCCTAAAGAGAATGACTGGCCAAATGTTATAGACCCTGCTTTTTCAATTATTCTTTTGTTCAAACCTTCTTTGTTTTTGTTTATTGTATATCCATAATAGATTATCAATAGGCCAATTGCCAATTCAATTGCGTGTCCTATCAAGATTATTTCATACGATAGTGATAAACTTAGTAATGGTTTTAGAATTTGCCCAATTCCCATTATTAAGAGAAACCCACCAATTAAATACGTCAGAAAAATCCCAATAAGATGACCTGCTAGCCTTCCTAAAGGATTTTTTGTTGTTAAAAGGAAAAAGTGGATTGCAATCGTATGTGGATTTAGGCTATCCACCATTGCCATTGGGATCAATAAAAGTAAAATATCGATCATTCAAATTCGTTAGAAGCGTTTATATATAAAAATTGTTTTTTTAGGAGTGGGTAGTATCTCACTCCTCTAATTTGTATTGTTTCGCTACTAGGTACTCGAAGCAACGAGCAGGTAATAAGTGCTTCAAGGGTATCATACAGC
>NZ_JBMLSD010000382.1:6942-15693 GCF_049240685.1 Flectobacillus sp. | reverse complement strand
GTAGAACTTCACTGGCGTTCATCAGATGGCAGTATTGTGTTAGCTTCTGATGATGTAGCAGACAAAGAAATCAGCTTTTGGATTGAAAATATGCCATCACAAGAACGATTACAGCAGGTTGTTGAACGTAACGAATATATGTGGAAACGTCCTTCTAAAGAAGCAACGATAGACAAAAAGCTCTATCGGTTTAAGATTCGAGAAATGGGCTGGTTTGGTTCTTCATTTCCAGATATTGGCATTAGAATAAAGACCTCTGTAAACATCGAAATTTTAGCTGAATTTATCGGGAATACCATTGACTCTTATAACCAAAAAAGTCTGCTAAAAGATGATTTTGACGAAAACGACATGACAAATCTAGGCTTAATCCATAATTGTAGCTATGAAAAGAAAAAGAAAAACGTCTATCTCTTCACACTAGATATGGGTTCAGCACTTGATGGGGTAGATGCGATTTTGCAAGCACTAAATGATTCAGATTTTGAGATTGAATTAATCACGTTGGAATAAAGGAATTCAGTTCACTGTAAAGTTATAAACTTTTGAAAGAATAGGTCCAAGTCACAGACTTGAACCAGTGATAAAAAAAGCGACCTAGATATGACAAATTTTATCTGTCGTATCTAGGGCGCTTTTACAATTATATCAAAATGGAGGTTTATTGCATTTTCAAATCGTCACATCATCAAATTTTCAAATCCACAAATCCTCTCATTTTCAAATCTTATTTCTTAATGCCTCGTTTGATGGCATCGTAGATTACCTCGTTGATATTGGTTCTGACATTGAGGTCTGACAATTTGGAATTGTTGCGTGTAGGATATACTCGGTTGGCTAAGAATACATACACCAGTTGATTGTCGGGGTCAACCCAAGTATAAGTTCCTGTAAAACCCGAGTGTCCAAAGCTCGAAGCTGGGGCACTTGGAGCAGCACTAATGCCTGGCTTTTTGCGGTCGGGCTTATCGAAGCCAATGCCACGACGGCTATTTTCTGCAAGACTAAATGGATAGCTCGTCCATTCGTTCAAAGTACTTTCTTTGATAAAACGCTTACCTCCATAATATCCTTTTTGCAAATACATCTGCATCAATTTTGCCAAATCGTTGGCATTCCCAAACAAACCTGCGTGTCCCGAAATACCGTTGAGCATAGCAGCACCTTCATCATGTACTCGTCCGTGGATGAGTGTTTTACGGAAAAGGGAGTCATATTCTGTTGGTACAATTCTGTTTAAGTCATAATGCAAGCGAGCATTGTAAGTCAACGTAGTAGCGCCCAATGGTTTGTAGAAAGTATCTTTTAAGAAAGATTCCCAATCTTTACCAGTCAGACGAGGAATGATTTGTGGATACATATAGTACGACAAATCTGAGTAGACATATTCTTTTTTCTCACGCAAAGGCGAATCTTCAATCGCCTTGTAAAGCACATTGTGATAATCTTTATGAATCCAGAGGTTTTCTGCTACTTGGATAGAATAATCATTAGATTTTTCAGCCGCAAAAGTATGGTGCTTCCAAATGGTTGGTTGTGTGGAGATATTCACACATTCAGCCCAAAGTTTTTTGTCAGACTGTATTGCTTTTTCGATACGAGCATAAGCTTTTTTACGACTGAAAAGTTTTTCCCAAAACGTAATTTTATATCCTTCTGGATACCCGTGCGCAGCAATTTTATCTTGATATACTTTGCTTGCCAATAACATTTTGGTAGAGTCAATACAATCTTGCCAGAAAGGAATCCATGCTCTTAGGCGTGCTTGGTGCGTCAAAATATCTTTATATACCAAGCCAGCTTTATTGGAATTTTTCCAGTCTGGAATCATATCACCCATGGTACTGCTCAAAGAGAATTTACCTTCATCGCTCATACGCATCATCGCTGCTACCGAAGTACTAATTTTGGTAACCGAAGCCAAATCATACAAATCAGTTAAAGCTACCTTTTGATTTCCTTCATAGGTATGTTTTCCATAAGCTTTATGGAAAATTACTTTACCATTTTTAGCGACTAAAACCACCGCACCAGGCGTTGCCTTACGGTCGATAGCTGTCGTAACAATTGAATCAATGCGAGCGCCTAAATATTTTGAATCTATCCCTACTGCCTCTGGAATGGTATATTCAAAACGCTGAAGGGCTTTGGTCGTAATACCATCATTGTATTTGAAAGCAGTATTGACCGTCACAGGAAGTTTGCCTGTAATCGGAGTAGCACCGAATATGGCTTGTGCTGCAGCTTCTTGTGTAAAAGGTGTTTCTTGGAACGTTTGAACCAAAGCTGCCGCATTTTCCAAGTTTTCAAATTTCCCTAATGTATAAGGATTCGAGAAAAGAGTAATGATGGTTTTGGCATTGCTAAATCTCTTTACTAACTCCTGTGTTTTAGGGAGGATATTATAATTTTTAGCAGGACGAATATTTTGTCCATTCACACCCATAATCACCAAGTTGTACGATTTGAGTGCCTCCTCAACTTTGGCAATTGTACTATCAGCCGAGTTTTCGTCTAAGTTAAAATGTTCTACAGCCGTGTAATTGCCCAACATTTTCTGGAAATCCGTTACAGGTTTCGACCCAAAAGCAGGTGTTCCAATAACCAATGAGGCAATTTTTAAGGTATCAAGGTTCTGTAAAGGAATAAGGTCTTTTTTGTTACGAAGTAAAGTAACCGTATTAATAGCCAACTGACGATTGAGCAAATCTGAAAAACGAGGATTTAGGTCATCAATCAAGTTTTTGGTATCTATCGCTTTGTACTTATCTAGTCCAGCCCATGATTTTGCCAATAGAATTCTTTTTACACGCTCGTCTATATCAGCTTGAGAGATTTCGCCACTTAAAAGAGCTTTTTTGATGGCATTAAATGCCGCAGGAACATCCACAAATGTTTCAAGAATATCATTTCCTGCAAGAATGGCTTTTACGTTGGCGGTTCCTTCAGGGAAAAACTTTACAGCTCCTTGCATATCCATGGCGTCCGTAAATACTAAACCTTTGAAATTTAATTCTTTACGTAATAAATCCGTAATGACTTTTCTTGACAGCGTCGAAGCTAAGTTTTTGGTAGTATCCAAAGCAGGAATATTTAGGTGCGCTACCATAACTCCCTGTAAACCATTTTTGATAAGTTCACGATAAGGATACAACTCTAAAGAATCTAATCGAGTACGATTATGATTAATCAAGGGCAAATCGTAATGAGAGTCGGTACCAGTATCGCCATGCCCAGGAAAGTGCTTCGCAGAAGTAATAACCCCTCCACGTTGTAGGCCTTTCATGTAGGCAATGGCTTTTTGCGTTACTTGATATTTGTTTTCGCCGAATGAGCGAAAGTTGATAACAGGGTTGTTGGGATTATTGTTGATATCAACCACAGGCGCATAATTAATATGTACGCCTATACGCTTACACTGAAGTGCAATTTGATAACCCATTTCTTCGAGTAGCTGGGTATTGCCTTGCATGGCACCTAAAGCCATTTGGTAAGGAAAACGAGTTGTACTGTCGAGACGCATACTTAAGCCCCATTCCAAGTCCATGCCAATGAGCATAGGTACTTTAGCCATCGCTTGTAGCTTATTGACTAATACGGCTTGTTTGCTAGGATTTCCAGCGAAGAAAACTAATCCACCCACGTGGTAATCCCTTACGATTTGGTTGAGGCGAGTCGTATCATAAGTAGCGTTGTAATTAGCACGAGGCATCATCAATTGACCAATCTTTTGGTCAACTGTCAGCGTTTTAAATACAGAGTCTACCCATTTTTGATTAGCATTCGGAAAAAGCTCTGATTGAGCCAAAGCCCCCGAACTTGCCAAACCAAGGATAGCTAAGGTTTTGATGAAGTAATGCGTTATTTTCATTAAGCGTTTCAAAGGTTGATTGAATATGCAAGATAAGCATTTTTTGAGGGATACGCTTACGGGCTTGTATGGGAATAAGATTGATGCAGACTTTTGGATTCATAGGAAATAAAAATAGGGTATCTATTTTATGATAAAAAATAAATACCCTATTTAAGTAGTAGGAAAAATTAAATTTATCGTATATCTGAGGCAAAATTTGACTATAACATTTCGATTATGAATATCATCAAACAACCAACATACTATTAACTAAAAACGTTTTCCTACTTAGAAGCCTTATTCTACTACTTACAATCGTTTGCGGTGTAGGTAGCCAATAGTTTAACTCGATCAGTTGCTGGATTATAGGAAGTTGACCCAGTTATTGGTTTTCCAGTCGCCGTTGTAATGGCAGAAGACGTTTTGCTCATCGTTACGCGTCCAGTATACAAAGAACCATTATAGTAAGTATAAAAATTATAAGTTTGACCTTCAATCACACGAACAGAAGCCAGTCCACTTCGTGAGTAGGCATAAACGTATCCTCCAGCCCCATTCGAACTAAAGAGATATAGCCAAGTCGACGGCTTAATATTAAGATTTTTGTTGGAGCATTTTGCCGTAAAATCTATGTCTACATTAATATAGGTAGGCGGAGATGGCACATTGAGCGTGATAGGTACAGTACTACTCGCGCAAGCATCAAAAACACTAGTACTTCCGAGCAACTGTCCGTTTCTTCTTGCATATACCATAATTTGTAAACGATTACCATTTCCTCTGATAGCGCGGTATAATCCATTATTAATATTTCCATTACGAACATCAAAGTCCCACATTTGTCCGTAATAATATTTTCGGTTAAATCTATCCACGAGATAAATCATACCATAATAATCATAACTGTTAACATTGCCAGATACGTTGGAACTAACATTAAATTTTACGGTTCCGCCGCTATTGGAGCATGAGCCAGAAAAGTACCAGTCAAGATTCCAATAAGAGAGGTGTGATGCCTGAAAAGTTGCTGTTAACTTGCCGTCACTTCCTCTTACTACTGTTGCCACACCCTCTTCTTTCCATTGGCCTGTACTACTATCATAGCTCCAAGTAGGTATGGTATCACCTTCTTTCACTTTTTCACCAGTTTCTGGGCTTGTCAAATCGGCACTGATTCCTACTGAAACCTGAATAGGTTTTGAAAAGCTTTTGACAGCTTTACCATCGGCTTCCATATCTATGGCAACAAAACCGCCCGTAACAAAATCGCCGTCTGTGGTTGTACCATTATTCATAATTACATTTTCGGCACCAAAACCTCCTGGAAAACTTTGTAGCGAAGCAGTAGTTTCGGTAGAATACTGTACTACCTGCACCGATACATTATTGCTATTGATGGTAGCACCCGAAGCGTCTTTTACTTGAGTACCTGGTAGAAGAGTGACTTCTGCGACTTCGGGCTTGTCTGCTGTAGCTGGTACAACTACCTTTTCGCCAAGGGTCAGATTCACAGGCTCTACCGTCGTAGCTACCCCAACAGGAGGCTCCGAAGCTTTGGTTACAGGTATCTCATAAAAGCTTGCGAGTTCTTTATCAGTAATAACAAAAGTTTTACTGGTAGATACATATCCATTTCCAGATACGCTTACGGTAAACTCTATCGGGGCAGAAGCACTTGGCGAAACGGTTTTATTTAAAACCAATGATAAAACATTGTCTACAGGAACATACTCTTTTTTTCCTGCATCACTTAAAACAAAATCCTTTCCTGCCCCAGAAATAGTAACCGTTAGGCCACTAGGTATGGTGGTAGATGCTGGATTAGCATTTACAAATTTTATCAATAATGGCGCCTTGTAGATATCTGTGTTAACCGTAAGTTCGAGGTCGTCGAAAGGATTAATTTTTTGACATGAGAGAAATGTTCCAATACTCAGCGCAAGAACAATGAGTAATCTATAGATATTTTTACGATTATATACCTTTTCCATGAGAGTCTGAATTTAGATTGAGTAATTAAAAAGCTTATCTAATTGAAAATTTAGGCCATTTTACTTTTGAAAGTATAGTCCTAAGTTAGTACGCAGAATAAAAATTAATTTTTGAGCTTATGACTTTCAGCTTTGAGCATTCGGCAAAAACATAGCTATCGTTACAAAAAAAACCTATAACACTCTGGACCTTGTGCCTAAAACAAAAAAGTTAAATCTAATTCTGCATGATTACTTATTTAGCCTAACAGCAAGCCTCAGATTAATCATTGGCCAATAACGCCAATCATCCATGTTGGATTGAATTTTGGGCTCTTGCTCCGACATACTGCTCAGTCGCTCAGTTCCTGAAAGCGTAACTTTGGGCTTAGGCAAATAATAGGAGCCTAACTCAAATCCAAAACCTACTCGTTTTTTGGGAACGGCTCTACCAAAACCAATGCCTGCAAAAGGGGCAAAACCATTGTCATAACGCAAGTCAAACAAAAAAGACCCAACCTCTTCTGGAGTAAACACCGTTTCGCCAAAGGTATAGTTAGCTGTTGGTGAGGCATTTACCGACACAAATCCTTTTTGTATCAAGCTTCCTCCTGCGATGATTTTGAAACTACTTTTGACAAATGGATAATACTCTACAGAAAGCCCAATGGCACTCATGTCCATATTGCCCGCAAGAAGAATGTTTTCATTCGAAATCTTTTGCTCTTGATTCAGATTATACTTGAGATAAACATACGAAGCTCGTATGGCCAACTTATTATAAGGCTCATATACGAAGCTTAGCCCTGGAGTAGTTCCAAGATTGACATTTGCTGCAAACCTGTTGGTTTTGACAAATTGCGCGGAGGCGTAATGGCTTAAGCCAAACACCATTAATAAGGAAAGTAGTTTTGTCTTCATTGCAATTGTAGGTAAAATGAATATAAACGGAGATGGACACAAATACAAATGGGTACTTGGCGAGTACCATTAATCAAAGCAAACAAGAATCTAAGGAGTAGTAAAACCCCATTTTAAAATATTTTGAAGCAAGAAGAGAATGTATGAAAAACTAACTTAGGGACTGAAAGCTTATTGCTAGGCAGGTTATACGTTAAATTTAATATTTTACTTGAAAACCAAATAATTAAATAGATTTTTTGTGAATGTTTTTTTATTAAGCGGTTATGTATACAAAATCTATAAAATTACTCTAGTAAATAAGCATATCCTGTTCTAACTTTGTAAACTATTATTCAACAAACTCCAATACAGTGAAATATATCAAACCCATCGAACAGCTCATCCGAGAGTCGGAGGAGTCTGGCGAAAAAACGCTCAAACGCTCTCTTAATGCCTTTCAATTAATTATGCTTGGTTTAGGGGTAATTATTGGTGCAGGCTTATTTTCTTTAACTGGTTTGGCGGCTGCTAACAATGCTGGCCCCGCTGTGACGCTCTCGTTTGTGGTAGCAGCAGTGGGTTGTGCTTTTGCAGGCTTATGCTACGCCGAATTTGCGGCGATGATTCCTGTGGCGGGCAGTGCCTATACCTATTCCTATGCAACACTTGGCGAGTTGGTCGCTTGGATTATCGGTTGGGATTTAGTGCTAGAGTTCTCTGTCGGTGCAGCTACTGTGGCCATTAGTTGGTCTAACTATTTAGTAAAATTTTTGGCTTTTTATCAACTCTATATTCCTCCCCAACTGGTTCACTCACCCTTTGAAACAGTTACATTAGCCAATGGACAACCAATTCATGGATTGTTCAACTTACCTGCGGCGTTGGTAGTGGTGTTTATGTCCTTTATCTTGATGCGTGGAACCAAAGGCTCTGCTATATGGAATGCGATTGTGGTATCATTGAAGGTGGCGGTAGTATTGGTATTTATTGCTTTGGGATGGAATTATGTTCAGCCCCAAAACTATCAACCTTACATCCCTGCCAATACTGGTGTATTTGGCGAGTACGGCTGGTCGGGAATTTTGCGTGGTGCAGGTGTGGTATTTTTTGTGTTTTTGGGTTTTGATATTATATCGACAGCGGCACAAGAAACTAAAAATCCACAGCGCAATATGCCTATTGGTATCATTGGCTCTCTGTTGGTTTGTACAATTCTATTTGTGCTATTTGCCCATGTTATGACAGGACTTTCGCATTATACTACATTCAAAAACAATGCTGCACCTGTGGCGGTGGCTATTCAACAAACGCCATACGCTTGGTTGTCTCAATTAGTTATTTTAGCTATTTTGGTGGGTTATACATCTGTTATTCTAGTGGATTTGATGGGTCAGTCACGGGTATTTTTTAGTATGTCTAAAGATGGACTTCTTCCTAAAATATTCTCTGAAGTACATCCAAAATTCCGTACACCTTGGAAGTCGAATATTGTATTTTGTGTATTTGTAGGTTTGTTTGCCGCATTGGTTCCAATTGATGTCGTTGGTGAAATGACCAGTATTGGTACATTATTGGCTTTTGTGGTAGTTTGTGGTGGTATTTTGGTTTTAAGAAAAACAAACCCAGACACTCCACGTTCATTCAAAACGCCCTGGGTACCATTCGTACCAATTATGGGTATTTTGAC
This sequence comes from Flectobacillus sp., assembly GCF_049240685.1. Classification (NCBI taxonomy): domain Bacteria; kingdom Pseudomonadati; phylum Bacteroidota; class Cytophagia; order Cytophagales; family Flectobacillaceae; genus Flectobacillus; species Flectobacillus sp. The sequence goes on along the minus strand of NZ_JBMLSD010000382.1, from coordinate 7,280 downwards.
TTGTGTAGGAATGATGGCCTTTTTGCCATTAGATACTTGGATTCGACTAATTGTGTGGATGGCTATCGGTATGGTGATTTATTATACATACGGGCGTAAGAATAGTATTATAAGAAAAAAAGTATCTAAAGAATAAGGTAATAAGTTAGTGAGCAAAATTAAGTTTTCAAGCAATAGGTTTTAGGCTTTCAGGTATCGGCTTACGGCTTTCAGGTATCGGCAATCGGCTATCAGCTATAGGCTTACGGCTTTCAGGTATCGGCACTCGGCTCTCAGATATAGGCATTCGGCACAAAACATTTATCGCTCATTGCCTTGTGCCTATTGCCTGTTGCCTA
>NZ_JBMLSD010000382.1:0-6842 GCF_049240685.1 Flectobacillus sp. | reverse complement strand
GCTCAAGATTTAATCCACCCAATCAAAACTACGTGTAACCGCTTTTTTCCAGTGATGATGTAGCTTTTCACGTTGTTCTGATGGCATACTGGGCTTCCAAGTATGAGCTACACCCCAATTTTGCTTCAAATCATTCAAATCTTGCCAATAGCCTACAGCCAAGCCAGCCGCATAAGCAGCACCCAAAGCTGTAGTTTCTATCATTGAAGGACATACAACGGGCACGTCCAACATATCAGACTGAAACTGCATAAGCATTTCGTTCACGACCATTCCACCATCAACTCTCAGCGATGATATTTCAATTTGAGCATCTTTTTCCATAGACTCCAACACCTCCAATGTCTGGAAAGCCGTAGCCTCCAATGCAGCACGTGCAATATGCCCTTTGTTGACATAGCGAGTTAGTCCTGCAATGACACCCCGAGCGTCTGATTTCCAGTATGGTGCATATAAACCTGAAAATGCTGGTACAAAATAACATCCGCCATTATCTTCTACTGATTTAGCAAGGTCTTCTATATCCGAACTTTTTTCGATAATACCCAAATTATCCCTTAACCATTGTACCAAAGCACCCGTAATAGCTACCGAGCCCTCCAAGGCATAATGTACAGGTTCTTTGCCAAACTGATAGGCTACTGTGGTTAATAATCCGTGAGTTGAAGGAGTAGGCGTAGTTCCAGTATTGAGTAGCATAAAACATCCTGTACCATAAGTATTTTTGGCCTCGCCAGCAGCAAAACAGGTTTGACCTACCAAGGCCGCTTGCTGGTCGCCCAAATCACCAGCTACAGGCACACCAACCAATAAGCCCTTAGCCTCGGCATATACCTCACTACTCGAGCGGATTTCTGGTAATATTTGTTTGGGAATATCGAGTGTCTCTAATATTTCATCGTCCCATTGCATCGTGTGGAGGTTCATCAATTGGGTACGGCTAGCATTGGTCACATCTGTAACATGAATACCTCCATCGGTTCCTCCCGTCAAATTCCAGATTACGTAAGTGTCCATATTACCAAAAATGGCCTCTCCATTTTGTGCTGCTTCACGAAGCCCTTCTACATTATCCAACAACCACTTAATTTTCAATCCACTAAAATAGGTAGCCAGTGGTAAGCCTGTTTTTTCTCTAAAACAGTTTGCGCCTTTGGATGCCTCCAGTGCTGCTACGGTATTTCCAACACGTGTATCTTGCCAAACCAAGGCATTGTAGTAAGGTTCGCCAGTATGTTTGTTCCAAATTACGGTTGTTTCGCGCTGATTAGTAATGCCCACAGCAGCCAAATCCTGTGGTGACAAATTAACTTTGCCCAAAGCCAAGCCAATAACCTCTTGCGTATTTTGCCAAATTTCAGTTGCATCGTGCTCTACCCATCCTGCTTGTGGGTAAATCTGCGTGTGTTCTTTTTGGCCAACCGAAATCATGTTGCCTTGTTTGTCAAAAATAATGAATCGTGTACTAGTTGTACCTTGGTCTATCGAGCCTATGTATTGCATAGTTATTAGGAAGATTTAGGGCAAAACTTTTATGAATATTCAGCACAAATACTTTAAGAATCATTTTCTCTAGTGCGTCATTTCACAAATCAATTTTGCTACATTTAATATAAATATGGGAGATAGTTTGTTACAAATCACAAAATAGTCATATTAATTCTTGCACACAATCAATTTAATTAAATAAAGTACACAAAAAAGCCTAGTTACTCATTGTAGCTAGGCTTTTTTGTGTGTGTTTTATAGATAATTATGATTTCTTATTTAAAAAAACCGACGGGATCTTCTTTTTTTGCCATAAGTTCTTGTACATAGTTCAAATCAACAAAGTTCAAATCTAAGGTCCGGCATTTGTGCAGATATTCCCATGCTTTATCAAAATGTTCGAGTTGGAACTCTGCAATCGAGAATTTGAGCCATGCATTAGCGTTAGTAGAATCTAGTTTTACCGATTTTTCTAACAATGCCAGTGCATCATCAATATCATTACAATCTTTCTTTTCTTTGAAGCAGGCAATTTGTACCGTGGCTACATCTACCATCAAAACAGCGTTGTCTGGAGCTAGAGATAGCCCCTTTCGTAAAAAGGCTGCTGACTGTTCAAAATTGTTGCGTTGATAGCTAATAGACCCTAGCCCCCAATACACATCCATGTTATTGGAATTAAGCAAATAAGCTAGATTGAAACGATATGTTGCAGTATCCAATAATCCTTCACTTAAGTACTCCCAACCACGCTCTGCAAAAAATTTACTAGCTTCTTCTTTTGTGGAGAAATTCGTGACACATTGCTCTATAAAGTCGGCATTCTTAACGAGTTGCTTTTGTAAAGTTTCTCGGCTTCCAAAAAGCGGTAAATAACGGACATCCTGACTGTCGAGATTTGCAGTTTCCTTCTTAGTAATCTGCCTCGAACTTGCTAATTGAGCTACTTCTGTTTGGGCAAACGCCTGAACGGTCGAACTCAAAATGAAAAAATAAAGTAACTTTCTCATAAGTGGTGGTAAACGCACTCTTTATCAAAAAATAAAATTTCGAGCTTTCTAATTTAGCCTTTTAGATGAAATGTAATGAGGTCTCTATTGAGATTTTATTCCAAATTACAAAAAAATAAGGAACTACACTAGTGTGTCGCTCCTTATTTTAACGCATAGAAAACCAGTTTATTATCTACGCTTGGTATTTCTTCTTGAAGAGCTCCCTCCTGTTTTGGCACCAAAGCTACCATTTTTGGGTCCTTTTCCTCCTGCTACAATCTTTTTCTTTTGACGTTCCTGCTTTTCTTTAGTCTTTACTTTAATATCTTTTTTTTCATGAAACGCTCCTTTAAAGGTAGGGTCTTCTTTCTTACGCTGAGCATCTATTTCACGAAGCATTTCTTGATTTTCGATAAATGGTGTTTGCTCTATGGTCAAACCTTCAGGCAATGCAAAGCGTGGAATTTGCATTTTGATAATTTTCTCAATCTTCTTGACATGATATTCTTCGGCCATCGTCATGAAAGTAATGGCTTCGCCCGTTTGATTGGCACGACCTGTACGACCGATTCGGTGTACATAATCTTCATAAATGATAGGAACGTCAAAATTGATTACGTGACTTACCATCTGAATATCAATGCCTCTTGCTGCTACGTCGGTGGCTACCAATACCTGAATATTTCCCTCACGAAAATCATCCATCGAATTGATACGGGTATTTTGCCCCTTATTGGCATGAATCACACGGATTTTATCTTCTGGCACTACTTTTCTAGCCAAGAATTTAAAGATATTGTCTGCCACTTCTTTACTTCTACAAAAAACAATCACACGATTGAAGCGCTCCGAATCGGTCATTAATGAGCCTAACAGATTGATTTTGGTTTTGAAGTTTGGTAATTCATACAATATCTGATTGACCATTTCGGCTGTAGTAGCCTGTGGGCTCACTTCTACTTTTTTGGGAAATTCCAAAAATTCAAACGAAAGGTTTTCTACTCTTGGAGGAAATGTAGCAGAAAATAAAAGATTTTGTCTTTTCTTGGTAGGAATCACTTCCAGAATATTACGAATCTGAGGCATAAAGCCCATATCCATCATTTTATCAGCCTCATCTAAGACAAGGGTCTTTAGCTCCTTTACCCCAAGTTCTCCTTTGAGATAGATATCCATAAAGCGCCCTGGTGTTGCAACCACAATATCTACTCCTGCTTTGATAGTTTCAATTTGTGTTTTTGGTCCCAATCCACCATAAATAGCCACGTGGCGAATGTCTGTATAAGTAGCCAATTGAGTAATCGTGGCATCTATCTGCATCACCAACTCGCGGGTAGGTGCCAATATCAATACACGTGGGTGCATACCTTGTGCGTATTTGATTTTCATCAAAATTGGCAACAAATACGCTGCTGTTTTGCCTGTACCCGTTTGTGCGATTCCAAATACATCATGTCCTGACATTACTAATGGAATAGCCTGCTCCTGAATCGGACTTGGGGTCTCGTATCCAGCGTCGGCAATGGCATTGAGTAATTGTCTATTTAAACCAAATTCTTCGAAAGTCATAACTTGTAACTTACTGATTCGCAAGCTGTTTTTCTTTTGCCGCTCGCCTCAGTCAATTTTTTGTGAACTGCAAAGTTACGGAAAAGTATTACCATCACCCAGTTTTTTCGGAAACTATCAGATTAATTCCCTATTGATGAGATAGTTCTGGCAAAGCTTTTAGGCGCAAATAACACACTCGTAACACATAAATAAGCGTGATTACAAAGGCCCATTGTAAGAGATATTCTAAAGCCAAACCTACATTCGATAATTTTGAAAAACTATCAAAAACTGGATTGTTGTGATAAACATACACAAACGGCTCAACAATTAAGAGAAAGTTGAGCAATATCAACACAAACAAGAATTTTCCATTTTGATACTGCCATAACTCAAATACGATGATGACCAAATAGATAAACATATAATAGGCCATCGCACTTGGCAAAAACAGCTGCATTAAGCCATAAGTGAGGATAAACAACAGAGGAAATGCTCGTTCGAAAGATTTATTTCTGACGCTATAGCCAATCCAAGTTGCTAATGGCAAAAATAGCCCAAGCCCCAGCCAGTTCATTTTGGTTATATTGACGCTAGCACCAATAAATGGACGCAAAACTGAAAATAAGTTTGGGGAATATGGGTCTTCGGTATGTTTTATCAACATCAAAAAATCCCAGCCTACTAAGTAGTAAAGCAAAGCCAAACTTGGGATACCAACCAGTGCCATGCTCAATATAAACTTAAACTTATCTTTTATCAGAAAAAACAGCGGAAATAAGAAAAACGCTACAGTTACTTTTAAGCAAAGTAATGACAAGGCAAACATTAATCCCATACGAAAATCGCTGTTGGATTTTTTCCAAATCATTAATGCTCCTAATGCAAAACCCCACAACCAAATATCTTCTTGACCTCCCAATAAGCAGATAATGACAGGTGCTGGTAACATCAAATAATGTAGCAGCTTGGCATAAGCCTCTGATGATACCCTTTGATAATGCTTATAAGTCAACCACACACAGACCAACTCTCCTACCATCATCAAAGCCACAATTGAGCTCGCATGATCAACAATCAAAAGAGGCAAGGCGATAATATAGGAAAAAATCGGAGCATGAAAAGACCAAAAGTCACGGTAAACCAAATCGAGATGCACGGCGTGAGAAGCTTTGTAATAAAAGAAGGGAACATCGCCTCGTGGCTCTTCTTTGAGAATCACAAAAACTAAAATAAATGGAATAAGACGGGTTAATACCACCAAAGAAGCCACTACTCCTATTTGATTTTGAATAAGCCATGTTTGAAGGCTTCCGTATTTTTTCCACAAAATATACTGGGCAACAAAAGCCAAACTCATTGCTATCAGCTTGACTATAAATACTTCGATAATTGGCATAAGATGTGATTTGCCTTCAAGGACTAGTGACTAAATTTTACCTTAAAAGCTAAAAGTTTTTGTTCTAAAAAGTGGAAAGATAAACTCGCTACGGCAACTGTCAAACCAATGGTTAGTCCATACATAACCAAATTGTACATTCCCAGCGACCAAGTCTGTTGATAAGGACGCAAAAAATTCATAATAGCAACGTTGATAGCAATATGATAAATGTACAAACCATAAGAAATTTTGCCCAAATAAGATACTACCGACTGCTCAAGATTGATGATTGACTGAGGATTTACGGCAACATTAACAATAAAATAGCAGAAGAAAACACTCAACAATTCAAGATTAATCCCTTTGAATTCATACCCTGAGATAATAATCGTTAGTAAAATACCATACACCACAAATTGCACTTTTCTCTGAAATAGAAATGCCAATATCGAGTGTTTGGTAAATACCAAATACGCTCCAATTCCTCCCACTACCATCATTAAAATACGAAATTGACTAAAGAAGAAAATTACATATTGCGGTAAATCTCTGATGGTATTATTCGTAAAAAAGAAAAAGTACATCAAGAAGATAGCTGCGGTTCCTAGTATAAAAATAGCGATAATTCCTAGTCTTGCTTTCCACGAATTAGCGCGAATCAGCCAAGGCCAAAGGTAATAGAATTGCTCTTCGACGCCAATCGACCATGTTTGTGAACATAGATAAGGTAACTCGTAAAAAATAAAACTAAGGTTAGGCAAAATCATCATTAGCAATGAAAGTCGAGGCCAAAAAGCCTCAGCATTGCTTAATACCTCCGCTGCCGATTGCCAATAGAAAAGTTTAAAATGAGGTAACACCAAGGTACCTAAAAGTACAATAATGTAATAAATAGGCCATATACGAAGCACACGACGAACATAGAAGTTCTTGATGTTGATACTATTGTTTTTGCTTTTTTCACTAAGCAACAAATAGGTAATCAAAAAGCCACTCAAGACAAAGAATAAGCCAACGCCCTGTTTTCCTGCATGTTTGATGATATGATTCGAATATAAATTGGGCAAACCAAAAGCAGCTTTTGCTTGCTCGATATGGTGTACCAACACACTAAAAGCCGCAATAAACCGTACTCCGTTAAGATTCGGGAAATATACTGATTTGGATTTTTCCGTGTTAGGTACTGATGTCGATGTCGAAACTGATTCTGATAAGCGATTTTTAGCCATGAAGTTGTAATTTTTGCAACTTTAAAGTCAACTACTTAGCCGACCATTTGCCTTTGGATAAGGTTTGCAAAATTATAGCTTCTCCAGCTAATCACAAACGAAGGATTGAATTATTTAAGGAAGGGCTTTGCCATAAAAAAGCGAGAGACATATTATTGACTCTCGCTTGGGTAATTAAGTTAGTGGGCAAAATAAAATTTA
>NZ_JBMLSD010000381.1:0-1566 GCF_049240685.1 Flectobacillus sp. | reverse complement strand
TTTCAATGGGTACGTGAAGATACTGCTCCCGATTCGGGCTATCTCTTTATATATAACCTTGCCTTTGACCCACAAAACAATATTTACATAGGCGGTTTAATATCAGGATTAAATCTGGTCAGTTTTTTAGGTTTTTCAGTTTCTGAGACTATTATACCTGGATTTGTCATGAAGACCAATCCTGATGCTAGTCAAGTACTTTGGAGTACTTATCATAATAAGGGATCACAAAACAGAGGTGCCATAGTGCTCAAAGGTAATGAGTTGGCGTTTACTAGTTATGGTTTTGGTATCGATTTTACTTGGGGCACTCAAACCTTGAACATCTCTGGTCCTAATCAAGGTCAAGAAGCGATATTAGCACGTTTTAACAAAGACACGGGTGCTTGTATTGGACTGACCAAAGTGCCAGGCAGTTTGGGTTTTAATGATCATGGTGCGGCGCTCACTGTAGATGCCTCTGGCGATTATATCTTGGGGGGTTATATGGGAGGAACGTTGTTTTTTGATAATAACCAACAAATCACCAATATAGGTTCGCAGTCGGATTTTTTTGTGGCTAAATATGCTACTGAAGCGTGTCAGCCACTATCGGTAGTTGACCAAGACGAAAAACGCATTACACTTTATCCTAATCCCACACGTGATAGGGTACAATTTGATAATAGCCAAGCGGGTATAACACGCGTGTCTGTTTATAATTATTTAGGACAAGAGGTAATGCTACCATTAGATTGTACTAGTGTACCCGAAGTGACCATCGAAATGAGTGGCTTATCGAAAGGGGTTTACTTGGTACGACTGGAAGGAGCAGGTGTTAGTAATACAGTAAAGGTTATGCGGGAGTAAAGTGTTACGATGTACTAAAAAAATTTATTTATCAAAAAGAGTCAACAATCGTTGGCTCTTTTTTTATTCATTCAATTTAATACCTATTTTTGTTCTTTCTATAATAACACACTTTGAGTTTATCTAAATCGCTTTTCAAACAAACGGCTATCTACGGATTAGCAACGGTTTTACCAAGGATAATTAGTTTTATTCTCAATCCTTTATTTGTAAAATATTTACCCGATAGAGCTGCGAATGGCGATGTAGCACTAATTTTTGCTTATTTGGTTTTTTTCAATGTCATTCTGGCTTATGGAATGGAAACTGCTTTTTTTAGGTTTTACAACAAGGAAGAAAATAAGAAATCCGTCATTTCAACTGCAATGGTCTCCTTGTTTTGGTCGTCAATTGCGTTTTTATTTATTGGTTTACTTTTCCGAAAAACGGTAGCCGATTGGACCAATATCAACATTGAAAACATCACTTATGCTATTTGGATATTGGTTTTAGATGCGTTGGTTATTATTCCGTTTTCGCGATTAAGAGCCGAAAAAAGACCAATGAAATATGCAGTCATTAAAATATTTAATGTCACCATAAATTTGCTACTCAACGTTTTCTTTTTGATTTTTTTACCAAAATGGGTTCAAAATCCAAACTATTCCTGGTTAAAAATGTTGTACTACGAAAATTTTGAAGTTGGCTATGTTTTTGTTGCTGGTTTAATTTCAAGTT
>NZ_JBMLSD010000380.1:3530-7076 GCF_049240685.1 Flectobacillus sp. | reverse complement strand
AAGTATATATTGAAATTTTCGAACAAGCCGAGAATTTCAAGAAGAATCGTGGGTAAGGTTAAAGAGGTTAATTTAACTCCTTCAATGGAATAGCTTCTCCTCTTTAATTCTGAATATTCACATTAACTAAATTACAGTTAAAAGAAAACCATTTTGAAATGGATATTTGGCAATACAAATCTAAGTACCCTAATGATGTTCTAATAATCATAGAAGAGTTTAATAAAAAGGATAAATATGTAATTTTTGATTTTCTTAACAGTGATGAATTGGCGGACTTTATCACCCTTACCGAAATAGAAATTGATGAATCAAAAGGAACAATGATTCTATTTAGAAATTATAATGGCAAAACCCTCACTGAAAATACTGTTTATCCATTTAAACAACTACAGGTTGAGTTCCTTAAGTCACAGTTCTCAAGTAATAATTTAATGAGTGACTCATTCTTAATAAGCTATTCTATAGACCTACAAGGTATTACAAACCTGTTCTTTGGAGATTCATTAACGAATGATAAACCTGAAATGATTAACCTTGACAATGACTTTATGAGATCTTCCTTATTAAAGAAAGTGCCGTTTCCTTCTCTGAATAAAAGTAAATTAGTAGTACGAAATGTGAAGCAAGGTAATTGGAATGAAATTTGGACAAATAACAATGTAGAGATTGTTTTTGACATTGGTACATCAACTAACGCAGATAAACAAGAAGTCCGAAATCTCATTAACACTAGAACTGAAGAATATTCTAAAAGTAAACCTATACTAATAATTTCACATTGGGATAAAGATCATTATCACTCACTACTAGGGTTTACTGACGAAGAATTAAGCAACAGTTTTAAAAGTATTCTATGTAGGAAAAACCCACCTAGCCTAACAAGTCAAAATCTTTTTTCAAGACTGATTAAGACCATTGGTAACAACCATGTAGAAGCAATTCCACCATTTGAGAGTCCAAGTAAAGATGAGAAGAAAAAAAAGAAAAAGAAATATTTACCACTCTTAAGGCTTATTAACTCTCCAATAAGCTCAATTCTAATCTATAATGCTCAATTTCATAAAAATAGAAATATTTCTGGTATTCTTATCTCTATACAAACTGAAACCCAAACTGCAATTTTATCAGCAGATTTTCACTACGAACAAATTTCTACCTATGTGATACCAGATCTTGTACAAAGTAAAAAACATTCCTTGGTTGTCCCACATCATGGGGGAGAAGCAGGCAGTCTTGTTTATAAATATCAAAAAACTGTCTATCTTGAAAATGCAGTTATTTCAATAGGTAAGAATGGATATAAGCATCCTCTACCACGAGTAACCGATTTTCTAAGAAAAAAAGGCTTTAAACTACATCAAACAAATATCAAAAACGAAGATATTATTATTGAGCTTTCGTAAGCAAAATAAAATGTGTACATAAAAGTATCATTTTCTATACATGAACTTTTAACGTGTATAGAAAATGATGTTTTTGTATACACGTTAGACTAAAAACTCATATTTAAAGTTCACTACAATGCCTAGAAAAAAAAGCCCACTTATAGATTTTGACCTTCTTAACAAAAGCGACCTTTTCATTAATTCCGCTGAAGCAGCAAAAGCCTGTGGACTTGGTGACAAGCTATTTGATAGAGAAGAGTTTTTAGCCTTTAAAGCAGCACGAATGGCTAGTCACAAAAAGGTGAAGAAAAAGCCAAAAGATTGAGTAAAATAGAGCACCGTTTAGACTATATCGGAGTTCATTTATGGCAATATTGACACCCTAGCTAATAGCCTATAAATCAACAGATTAAAACAACTTTGTCCTGATTTTCGATATTTAGATTTTCGAGAATTATAAATTCTTTATCGGGGCATTTGCTCGATAGGACGAATTCTTACCAAATATTAGTAGTTTTGCATTTTATACAAATTAATTTTCACACCATGCAATCTAATTCTAAAAAAATGACCCTTGGAATTATTCTATTAGTACTAGGCTTTATATCGATTAGTGTTGGGATTATTTTTATTAAAAAGTCAAATCAATCAGAACCCACTCCTACTGTTAGTACTACTCCCACAACAACTCCTGAAATAGTGGAAGCTCCCAAAAATGATGATTCAGAAAAAGAAAAAGGAGAAGCTTTTGAAAAATTTGTTGTGCAGAAATTCTCTAAAACCTATTTTTCTGTAAAAGAATGGCGTAGCGACAAATTTGTGAATGGACACTATGCAGAAAGTACTTCCTACCCAGACTTAACTATGGAGTTTAAGCTACGAGAGCAAAAAGAACTATTTGCGGTAGAATGTAAATATCGTAGCGATTATTTTAAGGAGGGTGTAGAATGGTGTAAAGAGCATCAGCTTAAAAACTATCAAAAATTTGCCCAAGAAAACAAAATGCCTGTTTTTGTAGTCATTGGCATTGGCAACTCAGCGCACGCTCCAGCAGATTTGTATTGCATTCCTCTCAAAGCATTGAAGGAAACCTTTGTGTCGAAGAGTTTTTTACAAAGCTATCAAAAACATAATTTTCAAGAAACTAACTTTTTCTACGATTCACAACATAATACTTTGAAGTAAATCATGAATCAAATAGCCCAACTACACAAAGATATTTATGATTTTTTGATGGAATATCATCAAGCGAATCCAAGCTTTAGATTTGCGCCTCGTACACGATCCATTGCCAATGGGAAAGGTTATCAGGATGGCTACTGGTTTAATGGAAATGACGATTATCTATTCATCGGACTTTATAGCCCTAATGATAGCGTCAATAAAACCCGCACTATTGGCATTTTTATTCAGTTAAGGCAATCTCTCATACAAAAAGCCTATCTACTGATTACCTACAGAGATGTCGCACAGATACCTGATATACCATTTTATAACAAATTGGTTGAGCGTCTTCAACAAAACTCAACGCTTCATCAGGAACGTGAAAACAAATATCAATTACATTTCGAGAATCCCAGAGATTGGCAAACTTGGCTATCAAGCTTCCTCGAAAACCAAAAACCTACTATTGATCAATTTATCAAAGAACAGGGACGCGAAAATGACTTTTTCATCAGTCAAGAGTGGTTCAATGAATATACTAATGCCATTAAAAATGTTCAAAACAGTGTATCCATACCATTCAATTCATCAGTAACTACGGAAAGAATCATAAATCAAGCGCCTCAGAATATGCCCCACTACCCGCTCAACCAAATCCTCTACGGACCTCCTGGGACTGGTAAAACTTATCAGACGGTGGCTTTGGCTTATAAAATTGTCCATCAGCTGCCATTGAATCAGGAAATTGACTACACAGCGGCTAGAGCTTGGTACAAACAAGAATTAGCCAAAAATCACGACCGTCAGGTGGAGTTTATTACCTTTCACCAAAATTATAGCTATGAAGATTTTATAGCAGGTATCAAGCCCGCTCTCAATGACGACTCCCTTGGCTTTAGAGAACATAAAGGGATTTTCTTTGAAGTATGCCAGAGGGCATTGAAGAATTATGAGGATAGTCAAAAATCTCCTGAAATCTTAGAGGAAGAGAAAA
>NZ_JBMLSD010000380.1:0-3430 GCF_049240685.1 Flectobacillus sp. | reverse complement strand
GATAAACGTTGGGGAAATGATTTTGAAACGGAGGTTTTGCTTCCTGATGGCTTTACCAAATTTACAGTACCTAAAAATCTATACATAATTGGCACCATGAATACCGCGGATAAATCTATTGCCTTACTAGATATTGCCCTCCGTCGCCGCTTTGAATTTATTCCTTTATACCCCGATGCATCAAAGGTTAAGGATGAATATCAATTATTTTTCAATACCTTAAATCAGCGTATCAAAGAAAAAAAAGGAATGGATTTTTGTATTGGACATGCCTACTTTATGCCTCCTCAAGGTCGTAGTTTTGATTTTGCTACGGCCATGAATCAAAAGGTTATTCCATTACTTATGGAGTATTTTTACAATGCCCGAACTACTCAAAACGATGTAAAACAATTGCTTGAGGAAGCCTTAAGTGTATCTGGTTTACCTTTACAGATTGAAGAAAACATGTTCCAAATTAAGATTGTAGCTTCATAAATTCAAAGTCTTTACTACTTTTATGAAAATAGATACATTTGAATTTGGCAATACCTTTTGCATTCCTGCTAACTACGTTGGGGGCTTAAAGACCTATTTGAGTGAGGTTTGGCAAAATCGTCTAAAATATCAATCATTTGAAAATCTTGAAGATAATGCTAGTGCAAAATCGTATGAAAGGATTTTTCATTTTGATGGAAATCAATTACGTGCTAAAAACTATATAGGCTTTATCCAATATCAGGATCTTCGAATCAATATTTACCCTAAAATTGTAGCTCAGCAGCCTCAAAAAGAGGAAATCATTTCAAAAGTTTTGTATTGGTTATCGTACAGTAATCGCCTACAATTTCCTTTTTCCGAAATTTCGTTACAACAACAGCCATTTGATGATTGGCTCGAGGCCTATATCTATTTATTTGCTCAACACGCACGTGAGGTTTTAAGTACTCAGCCCTATCATACCTATCAGGAAGTAGTGGAGGAAACAAGTTTTCTAAGAGGAAGTTTGGCCATTTCGGAATATATTCAATCTAATTGGTCCACTGGTCGGCACCAGTATTTTCAGAGCAGACATGAGCCATTCTTGTACGATAATTTGTTTAATCGAATTGTCAAATATGTAGTTAAGCTGTTACTTTCGATTACACAAAATACTAACAACCAACATACGCTTCATGAACTACTGTTTATCCTCGATGAAGTTACGGATACCGAATGTCGGGCACAAGATTGTGACAGAGTAGTGCTCAATCCCCTTTTTCAGGATTTAGGACTAGTACTCTCTATGGCAAAAATGTTTTTGGAATCAAGTAGTATCCATCATTCAAACGACCAACATACGATGGCGTTATTACTTCCGATGGAGGTAATTTATGAGGATTTTTTGAGTGGATTTATTAAAAAGAATTTTCCATTTCGTAACCCTATTTCTCAGAAAATGGGATTCTTGGCGAGCAATGAGCTATCTCAGCCAGTGTTTGCTACCAAGCAAGACCTAGTGTTATCTTTCCCCAAGGTAATTGTGGACACTAAGTACAAAATCCGACAAAAGCAGGATGTAAAGCGAGGTGTGTCTCAAAATGATTTGTATCAAATGGTTGCTTATGCCATTCGTAGCAGTGTTGAGAATCTAGTTTTACTTTACCCCAAAGCATGGAATTTGGATAGCTCTATAGATACTTTTACCATTGAAGATACCTTAGCTTTTCCATCCCGAAAAATTAAAATCAAGGCTGTGGATGTGGATATTTGTGTGGATGACAACCAAATTTATACACAACTAGCAGAATGTTTGTTTTAGGCGGTAGGCGGTAGGCAATAGGCAGTAGGCAGTAGGCAGTAGGCAGTAGGCAAAAGTTCTAAATTATTTTACCAACCACAGACATGCCATTTTTCAAAGCCCACAGCCGAAAGCCGATACCTGAAAGCCGAAAAGGCATAAGACAAAGAGTGTTAAATGGTTTTTTAGTAGCGATAGATATATTTTGCCTAAGGCCTACGGCTTACAGCCTATGGCCTAGTTCTTTTTAATCTTTCGACAAAATCCCTAAACATATCAAAATACATTTTAATTTTGCTAAATAGAAATAGCCTTGCGTCTGTTTCTATTTAGCAGATTAAGATAAAAAAGTCTTTTCCATTACTGATACCACCATTTTATTTATGACTGTAGGAATTTTATTTTTGATTCTTGGGGCGATTGTTTTTGTGTTTTTAAAAAATGAAAATTCTACCAATGATACCAAGCACTACGATGATTATGAAACAGATTACGCCTCTCCTATCGACTATTCGCCTGAACATGAGAAGGGAGAAGCCTTTGAGAAATATGTAGTTCAAAAATTTTCAAGAAACCTTTTTAAGGTAAAAGAATGGCGTGGCGATAAGTTTGTGAATGGGCAATATGCCGAAACTACCACCTATCCCGACCTTACCTTAGAATTTAGCTTTCGTAATGTTACCCAAACTTTTGCGGTTGAGTGCAAATACCGTAGCGACTATTACCGCGATGGAATTGAATGGTGTAAGCCTTATCAGCTCGAAAATTACAGACATTATGCTCAGCGTTTTCGAATGCCTGTTTTTGTAGTAATTGGCGTTGGGTATTCGCCTTATGAGCCTGACGAATTGTATGTAATTCCGCTCAAGGCTTTGCATCAGACTTTCGTCACTAGGACTTTTTTGAAATACTATCAGAAATATAATTTTCGAGAGTCCAATTTTTTCTTTGACCCAGAAACTAACACTTTACGCTGATTTGATATACTTTTTTGCGTCTTTTGCTTGGTCTTTAGATGGTTCTCTTAAATTTGTAGTTTGTCTTATTGGTAAAACAATTTTTTTGAATCATTTACAAACCTAATATTTGATCGTATGCCTTATTTGATACTCGATTTAGAAATGTCAGGCCAAGAAGCAGGCTATCATGACATCATTCAGATTGGCGCTCTTTTAGCAGATAATGATTGGAAGGTACTTTCCAAATTTGAAACGCTCGTATATCCTGATAACGAAGAAACATTTTCGAGTTATTCCGAAAAAGTTCATGGAATTTCATTAGAAGATTTAGAAGATGCCCCTTCCTCGTACGATGCCTTAGAGGATTTTGAGGCGTGGATTCGTAAGACGCTTCGCCGCGATAGCCATGAGCGCTTGCATGATGTCGTAATTTGTGGACAAAGTGTCATCAACGATATTAATTTCCTCAAAGCTACTTACGACGACCTCAATATTGATTGGCCGTTTTCCTTCAAATTAGTAGACTTGATGAGTATTTCGGTATTGATGTTTCAGGTATTTGAAAACAACAAAATGGCAACACCCAAGTCATTTAGCCTCAAGTCTGTTGCTGACTACTTTGGCATCCACCGTAAAGACACAACGCATAATGCCTTGGAGGATGCAGATATTACCTATCAGTGTTTTAAAAAGTATTTTGAGTTGGCAAAGC
>NZ_JBMLSD010000379.1:0-1405 GCF_049240685.1 Flectobacillus sp. | reverse complement strand
CCCAAATTCAGCATTAGAAAATAATAGTTAAATTGTGGTTTAAAATCCTAATGCGTAGCATTAGAAAAAAAGGAGCTATGGAATTTGACATATCCTATACCAGTAAAGAGATTACGCCTTGGGGTGGAATGGTTTTTTTGAAGCAAATGCTTGGTAAAATTGGCTTTAGAGAGCAGATTATTCAATGTAAAGACTTACCTCAGCCCAAATCCAACAGAGGTCACAAAGTAACCACGATAATTGAGGCATTTGTTACTAGCATTTGGTGTGGAGCTAATCGATTTATGCACACCGAAGTCACTCGACACGATGTTGCATTAGGTAGAATATTTGACTGGGAAGAGATTCCAGCTCAAGACACTTACAAAAGGTTCTTTGGTAAATTTAGTCAAGCAACCAATCAAGCAGTGAGCAATCATTTTTATTCATGGATATTTGATAATTTCAAATTTGATTATTTTACTTTGGATATAGACTCATCTGTAATAACACGTTACGGCGAACAAGGAGGTGCAAAAAAAGGATATAACCCTTCTAAAAGAGGGCGAGTATCCCATCATCCGCTGATTGCTTTTATTGACGATGTAAAACTTGTTGCTAACATGTGGCTTCGTAGCGGAGATACTTCATCGGCTAATAATTTCCTTGCTTTTCTAGACGACACTTTATTCAAACTCAAAAACAAAACTATCGGTTTAATACGACTAGACAGTGGTTTTTTTCAATCTGATATTTTGGATTATTTGGAACAAAAAACAATCGATTATGTTATTGCCGCTAAATTTACGCACCCTATCCAAAGAGTTATTCACGATAGTACCAATTGGATTACATTAGACACAGGAATTGAAATTTGTGAACAAATATACCAAAGTAATTCTTGGGTAAAATCAAGAAGAATGGTAATTGTTCGACAAAGAATAAAAGACAGGCCAAAAGCGCCAGGCAAACAACTATCCCTTTTTTCAGAAGAAGAAATCTTCAAAAATTACAGGTATTCTGCCTATGTAACCAATATGAAATTAGCACCCGCAGAAATTTGGAGAATTTATAGAGGAAGAGCCAATGCTGAAAACAGAATCAAAGAATTGAAATATGACTTTGGATTCGATAGTTTTAATCTAAAAGATTTTTTTGCCACCGAAGGGGCATTAATCTTTGCAATGATTGCATACAATCTAATGTCGCTCTTCAGAACTTTTGTATTACAGGAAAAGACTCAAAAAACGTTATCAACTTTGAGGTATAGAACCTTTGCAATAGGAGCCTATTTTGAAAAACAGAATGACAAACTTGTCTTAAAAATTGCTTTAAACAAGAAAAGGAGAATTTGGTTTGCGGGGCTTTGGAATCATTCAAAAACTTTTAATTATCCCTTTGGGATTTCTAATGCGTAATTTGGGTT
>NZ_JBMLSD010000378.1:0-3972 GCF_049240685.1 Flectobacillus sp. | reverse complement strand
AAATGCCTAAAACACAAATACTAGTTTTTGAGAAAAAGAAAAATGCCAAATTTTATCAAAAATCCCAAGACCATAACGCCAATAGTGGTTTTTGCACAATTTTCGGGTACATCACTCTGGTTTGCGGTTAATGCAGTACTAAAAGAGCTTCAACCCTTATTTCCGAACAGTCATCACTTTTTGGGCAACATGACTTCTGCAGTGCAATTAGGATTTGTTTGTGGCACATTATGTTTTGCTATTTTTTCAATAAGTGATCGATTTTCGCCTAAATGGGTCTTTGTTTTTTCTGGAATAATTGGAGCATTAATCAATTTGGGGACATTGATTAGCATTGGCAACATGGCTTTGTTACTAGGGATTCGATTTGGTGTAGGATTCTTTTTGGCAGGAATATATCCCGTAGGAATGAAAATTATGAGCGATTGGCATCAAAAAGGATTAGGAAAAGCATTGGGCTATTTGGTCGGTGCGCTTGTATTTGGCACCTCGTTTGGACACCTATTAGCAGCTCTTGATTTTCATTTTGCATGGCAAACTATCATCATTGCAGCTTCGGTATTAGCTACGCTTGGCTGTATAAGTATAGCGTTGGGTATTACAGATGGCCCTTACAGGCAAGCCATTGGAAGCTTTAGACCTAAAGCCGTGATAGAAGCTTTTTCTAACTCAAATTTCAAACAATACGCTTGGGGATACTTTGGTCACATGTTTGAGTTATATACCTTCTGGGCATTTATTCCAGTCATTTTGCAACATTATCAATCTATTCATCCTATCAAGTTTTCAGTTTCGGGGTGGTCGTTTGGCATCATTGGGGCTGGTATTCTGGGTTGTATAAGCACTGCCATATTATCCCAACAGCTCTTTAGCAGTCGTCAGTTAGCCTATTTTTTCTTGATTATTTCGGGGAGCTGTTGCCTCATAAGTCCATGGATATGGGCCTTGCCGTTTGAAGGATTCATCAGTATTTTAATCATTTGGGGGTTCAGTGTGGTGGCTGACTCACCCCAATTCTCTACACTTATCTCACAAAATGCACAACCAGATTATCGTGCTTCGGCTATAACCATTGTTAATAGTATCGGCTTTGCTATTACAGTATTGAGTATCATGCTTTTGCAATATCTACAAGCGCTAATCGCTACGGAATGGTTATTTTTTCCACTTTCTTTTGGAATGATAATAGGGCTTATAACTAGAAAAAAAGTAGCTAATTCTTCGTATCGATAGTGTATTCTATTTTATACCCAGATTGAACTAACTTTATTAACTCTCGTTCGTTGGGTACTGAAAACTTCTGATAAATATTTCGTTTGTGAGTATTAACTGTATGTACACTGATAAATAATTTTTCGGAGATTGCTTCACTAGAATCCCCTTGCATCATGAGCGCAATTACTTGAGCCTCACGAAGAGATATTTTATGTTGACTAAAAAAAGAAGATTGGTAGTAAAAAGTATCATCAAATCTTTTTTGACGCTGTGTATTTGCAAGTGTTCCAAGTTCAGAAAGTAAATCTTTTAAACCATTTTCAAGCTTAAAAATATTCTTAATGTTAGCTATTTCGGATAACATTAAGATATCCTTTGACTGGTTTACGCTCAACAAAAAAATCGCAGGAATGGACTTCGATAATTCAATGAGAATTTGGGCTATTTGCTCTTGTGATTGAAAACAGTCAACAAATAGTACATCTGGGGCAAAAGACTTAATATTTTGGGTCGAGGCATTTCTGAGAGGTAGGAGATTCACAGAAAGTATATTTGGGTTGGGTTCTAAAATAACTTTTAGTGCATCGGCCAAAAGTTGATGTTCATGTACAATTAAAAGATTCATCCGAATTTAAAGTGTAATATTAGTGATAAATACAAATAGCAAGTGATAAATACAAAATAAGCCAATTTTTACTACTGTGCATATTTTTTTATTATATGGAGCAAAGTTATGATAACTGAAGATATTCATACGCTATTGCCTAGTAAAAATAAAGCAAAATTTATTATTTCAAAATAACATCTTCGCAATACAAAAAGTATTATTTTGCAAAAAAGAAGTTTTATTCAAAAAAATCTTGCTAAAGTCTATTAAGTATGGAAAACCTTGTTCAGTATTTTTCTAATATTCCTTCAAGCCACCGCTCAATGATTTTGATTGGTGGTATTACTTTCTTCTGGATAATTGAATCAGCACTACCACTGTTTAAATTTTCTTATCAAAAATGGAAACACGCTGGCATTAATATCTTTTTTACTATAACTACTATTTGTGTTAACTTTTTATTGGCGTTTATATTGGTAAAATCTTCAGATTGGGTTGTTGCCAATCAAATAGGAATCATCAATTGGCTACCCAAAATGCCGTTGATACTGTATGCTACATTGGGATTATTGTTGTTGGATTTGATTGGAGCATGGTTTATTCACTGGCTCGAGCACAAGGTGAAGTGGATGTGGCGCTTCCATATCATTCATCATAGCGATATGCAAGTAGATACGACAACAGCCAACAGACATCATCCAGGGGAAAGTGTGTTTAGGTTTGCGTTTACGACACTGGCTGTCATTATTACGGGGGCACCTATGTGGATTGTCATGATGTATCAGTCTATATCAGTGTTGTTATCGCAATTCAATCATGCCAATATTTCGCTACCAGCTACTCTCAACAAAATATTGAGCTGGGTCATTGTTACGCCAGATATGCACCATGTACATCACCATTATGTACAACCCTATACCGACACCAATTATGGTAATATTTTTTCGATATGGGATCATCTCTTTGGAACATTTTCCCAGATGGAACCTCAAAAAATTATTTATGGAGTAGACACCCAAATGAATGCAGAGAAAAACGATAATATTCAACCACTATTGAAAATGCCGTTTGAATGATTGCGGATAAATTGAAATATTTGAGAGTTTGAGCTAATTTTGCCAGCTCATCAATCCCAATTTTTCATGTTCCTCGACGATATTAGTCTTCAAACTCTTTGCTTTTTACTCATTTTTGCCTTCTCAGCAGGGTTTGTTGATTCGATTGTAGGTGGTGGAGGTATGATTCAGCTACCAGCACTTTTAATTTTTTTACCGCAATTTTCGATTCCAACTGTTATTGGAACCCACAAATTGGCCTCTGTTTCAGGCACTTTGGTAGCAGCCTCACAATATATCAAACAGGTAAAAGTAGATTGGAAAGTCATGCTTCCAGCAATAGCAGTCACAGGATTGTTTGCACTAATGGGTGCTAGATTGGTTAGTTCATTGGACAAAGAAACCCTCCGACCCATTATTTTGGTACTATTGATAGCGGTATTAATTTATACGTTGGTCAAAAAAGATTTGGGCACGCATCATACGCCAAAGTATCAAGGGAAAAAGTTTTTCTGGGGTGTACTACTAACAGGCGCAATACTTGGGTTCTATGATGGATTTTTTGGACCAGGTATGGGCAGTTTTTTAATTTTTGCTTTTGTATCAATCTTTTATTTGGATTTCTTACATGCTTCGGCTTATGCCAAAATTATGAATTGCGCTTCTAACGTGCCTGCCATTATCTATTTTATGTCGTCGGGGGATGTTTTGTATAAAGTCGCCATTCCATTAGCGATAGCCAATATTATTGGTTCTATCGTTGGTACGAAACTGGCGTTAAAAAAAGGAAGTGCTTTCGTAAGAATTTTCTTTGTAGTGATAGTGATAGCTGTGATTTTGCGCTTTGGCTATGATATATTCTTTAAACATTGAGTGTGTTGGAAAATTAGTGATTGTTTGTATTGAGTAGGAAAACGTTATGAGTTAATGGTATATTGGTTATTTGAAGACATTCATAATCAAAAGGGTTTAGTCAAATTTTGCCTCTGAAATACTATTAATGTAACCTTTCCTATTACTTAACTAATTACTGGACAAACAGAGAAAAGGTATTTAGACTTTTTCAATGAATGTTTAAAAACAGTTTAAAACTGT
>NZ_JBMLSD010000377.1:0-37621 GCF_049240685.1 Flectobacillus sp. | reverse complement strand
AAGTTAGTAGTTTTGTACATTTACGCCGTAGAATTTAGCCAAAAGGTCTGTATATATTCATAAAAAACGCCTTTTTTTTCTAGCTTACGGCTTTGGGGTTCTGGCAAAAACATATCAAAACATTTTAACACTCTTTGCCTTCTGCCTAGTGCCTTCTGCCTAAAACAAAATTCTACAAAAGAAACACTCTTTGCCTTATGCCTGTTGTCTTCTGCCTAAAACACAATTCTACTAAAAAAACACTCTTTGCCTAGTGCCTGTTGCCTTTTGCCTAAAACAAAATTCTACTAATAAAAAACACTCCTTGCCTTCTGCCTGTTGCCTTCTGCCTAAAACAAAATTCTACTAAAAAAACACTCCTTGCCTAGTGCCTGTTGCCTTTTGCCTAAAACAAAATTCTACTAAAAAAACACTCTTTGCCTTCTGCCTGTTGCCTTTAAAAAAGAATTGACAAATATAAAAAAATATTTTATTACTGTTCTAATCTGTTCTATATGTTACGGTATTTTTTCATGAAAAAATATACTTTACGAAAAAGTAGATTAACTTTATGAAATTTTTAAGATACCGCAAGATTTGATATTTTGCAGACTTACTAACCCCTGATACAAATGATTAATGATTGCCCTGTAATAGAGATCGAGAATTTGACTATGAATTATGGTGAAAAAGAGGTACTTAAAGGACTGAATTTGACTATTAATCGTGGCCAAATTGTTGGATATATTGGCCCCAACGGAGCAGGGAAAAGTACTACGCTCAAAACTTTGATTGGAATGGTGAGAGGTTTTTCTGGTAAGGTTAAGGTACTAGGATTTGATGTAACTACACATTCGCTAGAGGTAAAACAAAAGGTTGGGTATGTACCCGAAAGTGCTCAACTATATGAGCAACTTACTCCAATGGAGTATTTGCTGTTTGTTGGCAGACTTCACAAGATGTCTGACAGCCGTATTGAGCAAATTGCACATAAAATGTTGGAGATATTTGAACTAGGTCAGCTCGCCGATCGCAGGATGGGTGTTTTTTCTAAAGGTTCAAAACAAAAGGTGCAGATTATAGCTGGAATGATGCACAATCCTGATTTGATAATTTTGGATGAACCCTTGTCTGGTTTAGACCCCAATGCGGTGTTACTTCTCAAGGAAATTTTGGGTAAACTTAAGTCTGAGGGGAAAACTATTTTTTATTCTTCCCACCTAATGGATGTGGTGGAGAAAATTTCTGATAGAATTATCCTAATAAACCAAGGTGAGATTGTTGCCGATGGAACTTTTGAAGACTTACAAAATTTAGAAAATAGCTCTTTGGAATCAATTTTTAGTACCCTAACAGGTAATTCATCCAATATTAAAGAAAATGCTGAACAGTTTTTGTCTTTACTCAAACAGAGCTAACTTCAATGTATAATGATGTGCTATGGGTTCAACTTGTTGATTTAGAAAATTATCGGTAATTTTTCTTCCTTTTTAAAATAAGTTACTACGCAAAATACAATTTGGGCTTTGAGCGCTCTGCTATGTACCGATTGCTCAATTACAAAATTATTTTTGCACGATTATTGAACTGTATGTACCCTTTAATGCACTCAATTTCTCAATCCAACATGGTAGCTACCTGTTGAATCAAGTGTCCTAATTGCTACAGTGTTTTAAGACTTATTATATGGTAAAGTTTATACTTTTTTTATTAGATAGATTCCGTTGGTTTTTTACGAATATAGGAGTGGAATACACTGCTCTCAGGGCAATTATGGAAGTCAAATTGCTAATCGAAACGAGAGGATTTTGGATAAAAAACCCCAAACTTAAACATCCTACAGGCCTAGAGGTAGATACCGATACAAAAGCCTTGGAGCCAGAAATTGAGGAGGAATCTAATCACCGAACTTTCATTAAAACCTCAATTATTCAAGGTGTGTTTAGCTTTATATATGCCATAGTCATATTCTCTGTCAAACAGACCGTGTTTAATATGATGCTCATGTGTTTTACTTACATGATGTTCATGATTTGCTTTAATATGCTATCGGATTTTGCAGAGGTTTTATTTGATACCCAAGATAACCAAACCTTGCTTTCTAAACCAGTGGATGCTAAGACTATCTGGATTTCAAGATTATTACATTTATTCATTTTCCTTGGAATTTTAAGTTTAGCTAATGCCCTTGGTTTGATGGTTGTACTCTCGCTCAAATTAGGCTTTGTAGTTGGCTTACTCTTTCTGGTTGGGGTAGTGTTTTTGTGCCTGATTTCTGTATTTGTATCTAGTGGATTGTATATCTTGCTTTCTAAGGTGGTTAATCCAGACCGTTTTAAGGATATCATCATTTATGTTCAAATTGCCTTCACGCTGAGCTTGTCGATTGGTTATCAGTTTATATCGGGGCAATCCAAAATAACCGTCGAGGATATTTTTCAGCCAACGCCAATCCAAACTTGGCATTATTTTACCCCTCCCGCATGGTATTCAATTATTATCGATAGTTATAAGTATCATATTTTAGATTGGCAAAGAGTTAATTTTATCTTTTTAGGGATTTTATTGCCGATTGTGACACTAATTCTCGTCAATAAATTTTTAGCTCCATTTTTTGCTTCTAGGCTAAGTTCTATTCAGTATTACGTGAACTTGGAATCGAAGACAACTTCCTCTAAGTCGATTATTAACCGATTTTTTAGAAATGTACATCAATTTTTTAAGCATTCCATTCTTGAAAAATCTGCCTTCGAATTAGTTTGGATTATCGTCACAAGAGATAGACGTTTCAAGTTGAGAGCCTATCCTTCGCTTGGTCTGTTGATTTTGTTTACAATTAGGTACTATTATGATAATCAAACGATTGAGATTAATCGACTAATGATTTTGTACTATTCCACTTTTACTCTTAATATGATTGTACAACAGATTTTTTTATCTGACAATTGGAAAGCCTCGTGGATTTACCAAATTCTTCCCATCGACAATCCCGGTGAGTTACTGATAGGCGCGTATCGTTCAGTTATTATTCGTTTTATTGTACCTCTTTATATATTAGTTACGACCATAATGCTCATGAAAGAGGGGCTAGATAGTTTATATGATATCTATCTCAATATTTCTGTGACCTTACTTTTTATGGCAATAAGCGTCTTTCGTGAAAACTTTAGGCTACCATTTTCGGTCGAAGCTGGCAATTCGAATGTAAAAGGAAACAATTGGTTGAGGTTTTTTAACCTCATTGTTGTCATGCCAACCATCGGCACGGTTCACTATTACATTTCCCAATCTTCTGTGGGAACTTTAGTGATAGCTACCGCCTTTATCATAATAGCAGTTATTTTATTTAATCAATATAAATTTATTTCGTGGGAAAGAATTAGGCATTCCTGAGAGTCTTTCTCTTTTTTGAGTATGGGTATTTTAAAAATCGCCAATTTAAAAAAGGCGTATGAGGATAGAACAGTCGTAAATAATATATCTCTCGAAATTGCACCAGCCGAGATTCTTGCTATTGTAGGAGAAAGTGGTTCGGGGAAGACTACTTTACTTAATATGATTTCGGGAAATATACGCCCAGATGAAGGTAAACTTTGGCTAGATGAAAAAGAAATAGATTTGTACTTCAATCGACTAATCAAAGAATTACCCGATATCAAACTTGTACCGCAGGATTATAAATTAAAGCCAGAACATAAAATTTGGGAAAATATCGATCTTTCGCTTACTAAATATACCAAAGAGTATCGCCTAAGTCGAGTAGCTGAGTTACTTGAACTTTGCGGTATAAGTCATATTAAAGACAAGAAGCCAAAGGATGTTTCTGGTGGTGAGAAGCAAAGAACCGCAATCGCCAGAGCCATAGCCGAAGAACCTCAAGCCTTGCTACTAGATGAACCTTTTTCAAATTTGGATTCTATCAATAAACAGCATCTTCGCCAAAATTTGGTTACACTTATCAAGCATGAAGAAATCGCATGTCTTTTTGTGACACACGATATGATTGAGGCACTCCTAGTAGCCGATAGGATAGGGGTTATGCATAAAGGAAATATTTTGATGCTCGGAACGCCCAAGGAAATATTCAACCAAAAGAATGATACTTATGTTTCGGACTTTGTAGAAGCTGCTATCAAACCAATCAAAGATTTTTCGAAGTTATTTCTCTCTTAGTAAAATGTAGGGATATTAGGCAACAGGGAACAGGCAAAAGGCAAGGAGGGTTGTGTTTAGGCAATAGGCAATAGGCATTAGGCATTAGGTAACGAGGGTTGTGAATTTGGAAAGTGGGAACAAGCACAAGGCAAGGTAAATATTCTGTTTACTGGATAATTCGAGTAGGGGATATTCGGATGTTTGTACTTCACCATTCAATTTTATGAAAAAGTTTTAAACTGTTTAAAAAAATAAGTAGCAGGAAAGATTAAACCAATAGTATCAAAAGTGAAAATTGCAGATAGCCTTTTGATTATGAATATTATCAAATAACCAATATACTGTTAAATAATAACGTTTTTCTACTTAATAAGGCTTAGTCTTCAACTAGAAACTTCAATTTTGTCCAATAATGAGGCAAAGAGTGTTAAGTTGTTTTTTCTGTACCTATTTGCGCTCGCCAAAGGCCTTCGGCTGAGCGATTCAATCTAATTCAGCCCACTGTCTTACTTGCTTGAAAAGCACATAACCTTAATTTTTTCTAAAAATAAGTTAAAATAGTTGCCATTTGAAATTTTTAAACCTAATTTTAGACCGAAATACATTTTTGGTCGAATCGTATGAATGACATTCTTCAGAAAGACGAACTCATCATCAAGGAGGTGATTGAGGCCGCAAAAGTTTTATTCCAACGTTATGGTCTCAAAAAGACCACAATGGAGGATATTGCCAAATTTGTGGGAAAAGGGAAAAGTACGCTATATTATTATTTTCCTAGTAAGATAGAAATCTTTGAGGCAGTGATTGAAAATGAAATCACCGAATTATTTGATACTATTGAAAAGGCTGCCGCCAAGGAGAATACTGCACATCAGAAATTGAAAGTCTACTGGCAAACACGTTTGCAAAAATTGCAGAAGATGTGTAACCTGAGTCAGGTTCTCAAAGAGGAAATAATGGACCATGCTATCACAATTTTCAATCTCAAGCGAAAACATCTTCATGAAGAACTTGCGCTAGTAAAGAGCTTTTTGATTTTTGGCATTGAGAACGGCGAGTTTTGCCCGAATACAGAAGAGCACATCGATATATTATGCCGTGTAATGGTGGCCTCTTTAAAAGGGTTTGAGTTTTCTAAAATGCAGGAGTTTGAGATAGAGGAGGACTATTTGCATCATATCGATTTTCTTATCGATACTTTTATTAATGGAATTGCAGCAAAGCCTGCATCGGTGTAAGAAATTTTTTAATGAGTTGGTATTGAGAGTTTTGCTTGGTAAAGATTTTCTTTCAAAAAAAAACTTAAACATATTGATTAGCGGAATTGTTATTTAATTGTTGATTTACTTATAAAATTTTAGACCAATATTTCTAAAATTTTACCAATAGTTGAAACTTTTTTTTTTGTTGAGTGTTTTACTAAAAGATTCCTCTTCAATTCTTTTTCCATATAACATATATAGTAACGTACAAACTAAATAATATTGAAACAAGCTTCTTTTTTATTCATTTTGTTTTTCTGATTATTTGGCTCCGTTAGCTTTCCACTGAATATATATTGAGCTATTTGTGAATGCTCGATTTTTTTGAATAAAAATTAGACTAAAAAACGAAATCGGTCGATAAGTTTTATTGTTTCGTCTATAAAATTTATCAGTTAGTCGATAACAGACAACTTTACCGAAGTAAACCATACCTCCAGATTGTCATATACTTACGGGTAATTAACGAGAACTAACTAAGTTGCATTTATAAGAACAATTCACCATATATTACAGATAGATTATGAATATTAACCCTACGGTTTCGGCTGCTACAGGAAAACTTGGTATTTTAATGCCAGGAATGGGCGCTGTTGCTACAACGTTTGTAGCAGGCGTTATTGCCTCTCGAAAAGGATTAGCTCATCCAACAGGTTCATTAACACAAACGGCAAATATTCGTTTGGGTAAAAGAACCGAGAAACGTAATCCAAAAATTAAAGATTTCGCTCCCTTGGCTCCCCTAGATAGTATCGTTTTTGGTGGATGGGACGTATATGGTGACAACATGTACGACGCGGCCATCAAAGCAGGAGTATTGGAACGTGGAATGGTGGAGTTGATTCGTGAGGATTTGGAGAAAATCGTACCAATGAAAGCAGTTTTTGACAAACGTTATGTGAAAAACTTGGAAGGTGAAAACGTAAAACCACAAACAAGCAAATTAGAGTTGATTGAGGAGTTGATTGCAGATATTGAAAACTTTAAAATTGCTAATGATTGCGAACGCTTAGTTATGGTGTGGTGTGGTTCTACGGAAATCTACCACGAGGCAAAAGAGGTACATTCTTCTTTAGCCAAATTTGAAGAAGGTTTAGCAAACAACAACCCAGATATTGCACCTTCGATGATGTATGCCTATGCTGCCATCAAATCTGGAGTTCCTTTTGCAATGGGTGCGCCAAACTTGTGTTTGGATATCCCTGCATTGGAGGAATTGGCTGCGCTAACACACACGCCAATTGCTGGTAAAGATTTCAAAACTGGTCAAACCTTGATGAAAACTATTGTTGCTCCTGGCTTACGTGCAAGAGCGCTTGGTGTTCGTGGTTGGTTCAGTACCAATATTTTAGGAAACCGTGATGGTTTGGTATTAGATGCTCCAGAAAACTTCAAAACTAAAGAAGTTTCTAAAGGCAACGTGTTGGAAGGTATCCTTGATGGAGAGCAGAATCCAGAATTGTGGGGAGATATTCACCATAAAGTTCGTATCGAATACTATCCACCGCTAGGCGATAACAAAGAAGGATGGGACAACATCGATATTTTTGGATGGATGGGATATCAAATGCAAATCAAAATTAACTTCCTATGTCGCGATTCTATCCTAGCAGCACCAATCGTATTGGATTTGGCTTTGTTCCTAGACTTGGCAAAACGTGCAAACTTGGAAGGTATCCAAGAATGGTTGTCTTTCTACTGGAAAGCTCCTCAAACCTTACCAGGACTTGAGCCAATTCATGATTTGTTTAAGCAACTCGAGAAATTAGAAAATACACTTCGCTATTTAATGGGTGAAGAATTAATTACAAATTTGGGTATGGACTACTACGAAAACGTAGAAGAAGATGTTGAATTGTAATTGAAAATAATTAAAATACAGGAGATTAGTGTTAGTCTCCTGTATTTTAGACAAATATTTTTGGTGAAGTTATTTCTCCATCTGCTTTGAAAGCCATAAGCTTATTTCACTCTTTCCAATGAACAATTCTCGTTTTCATATTTTGGTAGCTTCTGTGCTAGGAGTAGGCTATATACCCAAAGGTTCTGGTACTTTCGGTGCCATCGCAGCTTGCCTTTGTGTAATAGCACTAAATGCTATTTTTCCTTTGCAAAATGAAATCTATCAGGCTACGTTGATTGGACTAACTATTACCTTCTTTTTTCTCGGAAGGGTTTCGTCGGCAATAACAGAAGATATTTGGGGCGAGGATTCATCCAAAATTGTTATCGATGAGGTTGTAGGACAATGGTTAAGTTTGTGTCTAATACCCTTTACTTGGACAAATGTAGGATTGGCATTGTTGTTATTCAGGCTGTATGATATTTTCAAACCGTTTAATATACGTTCTTTTGAAAAGTACGACAAAGGCTGGGGGGTTATGCTAGATGACGTCGCTGCTGGAGTATGGGCTAATGTAACCTTGCAGATAATACTTCTTCTCTTCAATTTTTATGTATAAATATCTAAGGATATTTCTCAAATTTATGTCAGCGTCTGGTATCGCAACAAGTGCTGATTTTACCGCTTCGTATTCACTTGTTTCAGGTTTTGACGTCAACGACGAATGGGCTACTTTAGTAGGAAATATACTAGGGGCAATCGTTGGTTTTTGGGTAAGCCGCAATTGGGTATTTAAAGCAAATGAAACGCAATCTTTGACATGGCAAGGTATCAAGTATGCCTTAGTCGCTACAGGAAACTCGGCTATGAACGTCGCTGGGGTAGCTCTACTTACCAGTTGGGTAACTTGGAATTATCTTAGTGTTCGGGTGGTAGTTGGAGTGGTAGTATTTGTGGTGTACAGCTACGGTCTAAATCAGTGGTTTGTATTTAAGAATAAATCGTATGAAAAGGTCTCTTTATAGTCTCCCTCAAGAAATAAAATTTCTCCCATATATATTCGTGCTATTGCTGTCTACAATTTCTATTGTAGCACAGTCACAAACAGTTATTAAGGGTAAAATCACCGAAAATAAGTCCAACGAGGCTATCCCATTTGTGAATGTAACAATTTTGGGGACAAATCAAGGTGTGCAATCGGATATCAACGGCAATTTCAGTATTACAGTCAAGGAATTTGGAACTGGGAAAGTCCAATTTTCGTCGGTTGGATACAAAACTGAGACAAAGTCCTTTAAAAAGGACATTACTCAAACAATTTCAATTCGACTTTACTCTACCACTCAAAATTTATCTGAGGTGGTTGTAAAAGGGAAAAAAGATAAATATCGCAACAAAGATAACCCTGCCGTTGCTTTGATTAAAAAGGTAATCGACCACAAAGACCAAAATAGGAAGGAAGGTCTCGATTATTATCAGTACGAAAAATACGAAAAGCTTCAATTGGATTTGAGTAATATTGATGAAGCTTACAGAAATAAGAAAATATTCAAAAATTTTCAGTTTATTTTTGATAATCTCGATACCGCAAAAATTACAGGCAAGGTTTCATTGCCTTTGTATTTGAAAGAAACGGTATCGGATGTATATTTTAGAAAAAATCCACGTGAAGAAAAATCTTACATCAAAGGGGAGAAAAAGGTAGGGCTCGAACAGTTTTTGGATAATAACGGTATGGGAGCCTATCTCAACCGTATGTACGAGGATGTAAATATCTATGACAATAATATTAGCTTATTAACGCAGCAATTTATTAGTCCAATTTCGCCGTTATCACCCACATTTTATCGTTTTGTGATACTTGATACGCTGCAACATCAAGGCGTTAAATGTATCAATTTGGGTTTTTCACCTCGTAATCCAGCTGATTTTGCTTTTGTTGGTACGATGTACGTGGCCATGGATTCGTCGTATGCGGTTCGTAAAATTAAGATGGGGGTACCCAAAAATATCAACCTTAATTTTGTGATGGCCATGGAGATTGAGCAGGATTTTCAGCTTACTGCCGACAAATACCTGATGTTGTCAAAAGATGAAATTACGATTGAGTTTAATCTACTAAAAACCGAAAATTCCAGAGGAGTAATCGGAAAAAGAGCCGTGTCGTACAGGGATTACAAATTAAATAACCCTATTGACAATAACTATTTTAAGCCAATTCAAAAGAACGTGCTTACCGAAAATGCTTATGCTCGTGACGACCGTTTTTGGGAGCAGGCACGCCACCAACAGCTTAATAAGGTAGAAACTAATATCTATCAAATGGCTGATAGTATTCAGAAGGTCCCGGCATTCAAACGAGCAATGAAGATTGCAAGCCTATTTTTATTCGGATACTCTGATTTTGGTACTTTTGAAGTAGGGCCAGTAAATACCTTTTATAGTTTCAACCCCGTAGAAGGTTTTCGTTTGAGATTGGGAGGGCGAACCATGGCAAAACTTAATCCTAGATTGTATTTCGAAACTTATGCGGCTTACGGTTTTAAGGACGAACGTTGGAAAGGCTTTGGTGCATTAACTTATAATTTGGGCAAAAATTCAATTTATGAGTTTCCAAATAATTATTTAAGGATATCCTATCAAGACGAGGTTCGTATTCCTGGGCAAGAGCTACAATTTATTCAAGAAGACAACTTTTTGTTATCGTTCAAGCGAGGAGTCAATGACAAAATGACTTATAACAAAGTTTTAAGAGTTGACTATCGCAAGGAGTCGCGCTCGGGAATTAGTTATGAAATTGGCCTGAAAAATTTGAGTCAGGAGGCAGGAGGGAGTCTTATCTTTCAGAGAGTCAGTAAGGTCGACGGTATTGTCATTACCGATAAAAGTGTGACTTCTACAGAGTTATCATTTAACCTGCGCTTTGCACCAAATGAGCAATTTTACCAAGGCAAGAACTATCGAATTCCGATAATTAATAAATATCCAATTTTGCAATTGCGCTATACATTAGGCATTGCAAATATATTGAATAGTGGATATAATTTTCATAACCTAACTTTTAGAGCGAATAAACGCTTCTTTATTTCACCAATAGGTTATACCGATGTGACCGCCGAAGCGGGTCGTATCTATGGCAAGGTACCATATCCTTTATTGATGATTCACCGAGCCAACCAAAGCTACTCGTATCAGTTGGAATCTTATAACTTGATGAACTTCCTAGAGTTTGTCAGTGATCAATATGCAGGGATATTTGTAGATCACTATTTTAATGGGTTTTTCTTTAACAAAATACCTTTGTTGAAAAAACTAAAACTACGTGAAATTATTACGATTAAGGCATTGTATGGAAGTTTAAGTGATAAAAATAACCCTAACTTAAATCCAGATTTATATCAATTCCCAACCAACGAACAAGGTCAAATACTGACACATTCGCTTAACAATGGACCATATTTGGAGGCCAGCGTAGGTATTGGTAATATTTTGAAATTTTTTAGATTTGATTTAGTTAGAAGATTAAGTTATTTAGACAATCCTCAAGTTTCTGAATACGGAATTCGTGGGCGATTCAAATTAGATTTTTAATCTGAGTAAAAAGTGGTTGCTATCTAATAACGTTTTACTACTTAATTACATACGCAAAATAAAATTTAGGTTTTGAGCTTTCCGCCATGGGCATTAGGCAAAAACATTGCTATTGTTGCTAAAAAACAATTTAATACGCTTTGCCTTGTACCTCTTGCCTGAAACACATAACCTAAATCTAATTTTGTTTGGTTACATACTTTTTATCTATAAATCACATAAAGCTATGTATGCACTCAAATCAGCAGGGCAACAATTGATATACAAAATTATCAATCCCTTCATTAATTTGTTAATTGCTTTAAAAATAACCCCTAACATGATTACCACAGCTGGTCTGGTACTCAATATCGTGGCAGCAGGTATATTTGTTTATGGAGGTGAGGCTTCGCATCGCGGCGATTTGAGTATCGTAGGCTGGGGCGGCGCAATGATTTTGTTTGCTGGTGTATTTGATATGATTGACGGACGCCTAGCCAGAGTAAGTAATACCTCTTCCAAATTTGGGGCATTCTATGACTCGGTGTTGGACCGTTACAGCGAAATGTTTATGTTTTTGGGTATTTGCTATTACCTAGTTGCACATCATTATCTGTTTAGTTCATTTTTTGCATTTTTAGCCTTGATAGGTTCTTCTATGGTAAGCTACACGCGTGCAAGAGCCGAGGGATTGAATATTAAATGCGATATTGGTTGGATGCAAAGGCCTGAGCGTGTGGTGATAATTGGTGGCTCTGCCTTATTATGCGGAATCTTATCGCCCGTTTTTGGACCTGATTTTAGGATAGAAGGACCGACCGAACGAATCTCTTGGTTCGAATCTATCTCCGTATTTACTATTCCACTTACGATAGTTGCGATTTTATCTAACTTCACAGCCATCCAACGTATTGAACATACGCAAAAAGAGTTGAATAAAAATGAAAAAAACTAGTTTGTTAATCCTTTTACTGAGCTTACTTAGCTTTGGTTTTTCACCCACCAATTATCCCAAAGTACCTGATTCTAAAGTCAGATTGTTTTATATACAACGTAGTTCAAATGTAAATACTATCGTTTACGATGCTAGACTAAATGCTAAGGGGGCTTTCGACGAAGACAGCCCGATTGATGTGTATTGGTTAAGGTATCAAGAGGATGGTAGACGTAAAGAGCTATCTTGGATACAAAGAGTTTTGGCTTATGGAGTGGATACCGAAAAAATAGACGGGCAAACCGATGCCCTCCAAGCATGGGTTGTTTCTTATAAAAAAAGAAAACTTCGCCTAGGGTTTGACAAAAATAGAAAACCCTACGCATCACTATTAATTAATAACCAACTAGCAAAACTCGACCACGTATATGTACAAATTGAAGGAAGTAATTTACGCCCCAAAGTTTTGTATGTAGAAGTATTTGGAAGGGATTTTTATACTGGAGAAAATGTTTATGAAAAAATCAAACCGTAGTAGCGTATTGACTATCGAGGAAACAGGATTTGAGCGCTTCTCAGTTCAGAATATCATAGGCTTAGTCATTTTCACGCCTTTATTCTTTTTTTGGTATATCAAATTTATTGGTTTATTGCCTGAGCATATCTTTTTATATGTCTTGTTTGTGACCACTTACTTTGGCAATAAGTTTACGCGTGAAATAATCCTGTCTTTTGCTGTTTACATCGTGTATTGGGCTATTTATGATTCGTTTAGGGTTTTCCCAAATTATGAGTTCAATACGGTACATATTCAGCAACCTTACGAATTGGATAAGGCACTTTTTGGGATAAATTACCAAGGAAAACTACTTACGTTAAATGAATATTTTGCCAAGGTTCATGTCCCGTTTTTTGATGTGTTGGCAGGGATATTTTACATTAACTGGGTACCGATTCCTATCGCTTTATCCTTGTATTTTTATATCAAAAAAAGACCATTATTCTATTCCTTTGCGTATTGTTTTGTTTTTGTTAATCTACTTGGCTGGATTATTTATTATGCCTATCCTGCGGCGCCACCATGGTATGTGGCCGAGCATGGATTCAATTTCGATTTGAATACCAAGGGGAGTTCTGCTGGCTTAAAATATTTTGACCAAATTTTGAATGTTAATCTATTTAAAGGAATGTACGTTCGAAATTCAAATGTATTTGCAGCAATGCCATCTTTACATTCTGCATTTCCGCTCATTACATTATATTATGGCTTAAAGGCAAAACTAGGCTGGTTCAATATCTTCTTTGTGATTTTCTGTTTTGGGATATGGGGTGCAGCCGTATACACAAGTCATCATTATTTGATAGATGTTTTATGTGGTATTGCAGTAGCCTCACTTGGAATATTTTTATTTGAAAAGTTTTTGGATAAGAAAGTACTAGAGATGTTTTCGAAATAGCCAAACTTTTCTGATAGCCCATAAAAAAAAGCCTGAGAAACCTCAGGCTTTTTTATTTCCCAATCGTTACTTATAATGAATTTCGAAGATTCACCTCAAACAAATTTGCGATATGATCTTTAGATTTTTCGAGGACTAATCTTGCAGCAGTTTTTCCCATCTCTCTAAAATTTGTCGAAATCGTGGTGATGCCATCAAGAATAATTTCTTTCAGTGGCGTTTCGTTGTACGAAATGATTCCAACTTGTTTGCCTATCACCAGATTGTCGTTAAATATTTTTTTGATTAAAATTACCAAGTCATCCTCCATCAAGTTTATATAAACTGACCCTTCGGTGACTGTTTCAGTTTTGATATTATCGATGATAGTGGCCTCGAAAGCAAAATCTTGACAGAAGTTTAAAAATCCTTTCTGGATTTCCTGTGGATAGCAACTTTGCTTTGGAAATATCAGTTTTAGACTCGTGTAGTTTCTAAGTTTTTCTAGCATTTGACAGAGTGCCATATAAATATCCTGTTCAAAGTTTTCGTAGACAGCACCAAATTCTCCGTGTACCCCAGCCACCATTTTATCCAAAATAATCAACTTCTCTTTTGGTATCAAATTTACCACCTCTTGAACTTTATCATTGAAATCTAAAAGATATGGAATGATTACAAAATGTGAATAGTCCTCATCTTTTTTGGCTGTGATGAGTTTTTTGAAGAGGGCAAAATCATTATTATACACATAAAAATCTATCGCCACTTGTTGACCTAATTCTTTCACAAAAGCATCAAAAATGATTTTTTTATGAGCAGAAAGCTTGTTGAAAAGCAACAAAACCTTCATAGGCTTTTCAAAATCCACGTTTTTGATGTAATAACCCTTACTTGGCACAGATTCTAGAATACCCATATTTTTGAGTTGTCGATAGGACTTCTCAACTGTATCGCGAGAAACGTCTAACTCAAAGCTCACTTCGTTGATCGACGGGAGGCGATCATTCACTGTGATTTGACCTGTTTCGATGCCCTTAAGTGTTGAATGTACAATTTGTAAATATTTCGGCGTTGCCGAAATATCATCAACTCTTATCACATCCCAAATTTTCTGTTTTTTCGCAATCATTCTAATATGGCTAATTAAGGTTGAAAAGGATTTTCTGAAAATTTTAGAAAAAACTTATCATTAAAACTTATACTTTTTTTAGATAGGTAGAAAACCAACTATTATCGATGGTATGTTTTTCTAAACCAAGGTTAAGAGTTGAATAAATGATATTCAATTTTTCCGATAAATTAATTTATGCAAACGATATCGGGAACGTTGCCAAATTGCTAAAATCCAATCATTGTCCAATTTTTTTTATCAAAAATCCTGTTTTGGTAATGAAAATACTTGAAAGAATCATTATACTATTTTTGTATTTTTTTAATATATTTTACCAAGTTATCGATTTTGTTTTCTCACTATTATCTTTCAACAAGGACGCTACAGGACGGCTGAGCCATAAATGACATTTATCTTTGAGGAAGTTGTACTAATCGAAGAGTCATTTTGCAAGTAGATTTTCTTCTATTTTTACTTCTGAGAGTAAAACAAATTATCCAAAATTCCCAAGCCGATTATGAAAAAGTAT
The DNA here is from genome assembly GCF_049240685.1 of Flectobacillus sp. Classification (NCBI taxonomy): domain Bacteria; kingdom Pseudomonadati; phylum Bacteroidota; class Cytophagia; order Cytophagales; family Flectobacillaceae; genus Flectobacillus; species Flectobacillus sp. The sequence continues at coordinate 22,799 of NZ_JBMLSD010000377.1, read as the reverse complement.
TCTTTTGATAAAGTTGCGTTATTAGGTTTTTTACTCTTCTCTGGTGCAGAAGGTTTTGCACAAAAGAATGTTACAAAATCGAACGATTCTAATACGCCTTTGCACTTGATTCAGCCCGATTATCCCGTTCCGTATGGAATTGTAAAAGCGGAGGAGGTTGAAAAAACCTTGCAAAGAGTTCATGCCTATCTGGAAAAGGTGACCCCAACAAACTTTATCAATACCAAGACAAATGAAGTAGTTGGTGATTTGTCAAAAATTGATGAAAATACGGCTTTACAAAAAGGAGATTTTCGTTTAGTAAGTTACGAATGGGGTGTAACTTATCAGGCGATGATGTTGGCCTCGCAATACACAGGGGATGCACGTTATAAAGAATATACAGAGAAACGTTTGAAATTTATCAACGATGCTGTTCCATTCTTTAAGAAATCAACAGGAGCGAGTGAAGATTGGGGTACAAAAGGGCCATTGAAGGGATTGCTAAATCCACATGCTTTGGATGATTGTGGTGCCATGTGTGCAGCTATGATTAAATCGTCGGTAGCTGGTTCTTCCAACAATTATCGTCCTCTAATCGACAGTCACATCAATTATATCATGAATAAAGAGTTCAGATTAAGTGATGGAACTTTGGCTCGTAATCGTCCACAAGCCAGTACTTTATGGTTAGACGATATGTTTATGGGCATTCCTGCGATTGCTCAGATGGGTAAATTAACAGGCGATAAAAAATACTATGACGAAGCCATCAAACAGGTTCGTCAATTTTCAAAAAGAATGTTTAATCCTGAGAAGGGTGTTTATATGCACGGCTGGGTTGAAGGTATGTCAGAACATCCTCAGTTCCATTGGGCACGTGCTAATGGCTGGGCTATCTTAACCAAAATAGAGGTTTTGGAAGCTCTACCAGAAAATTACCCTGGTCGTGAGGAGGTATTAAATTTGCTGAAAGCACATGTGAAAGGATTGTCAAGATACCAGTCGGGTAGCGGTTTTTGGCATCAATTATTAGATAGAAACGATTCGTATTTAGAAACGTCTGCAACCGCTATTTATGCCTATTGTTTTGCAAAGGCAATCAATAAAGGTTGGATTGATAAATTGGCTTATACACCCGCCACCATGTTGGCGTGGAATGCGATTAGCACGAAGGTAAATGAGCAAGGACAAGTAGAAGGTACCTGTGTGGGTACAGGCATGGGTTTTGACCCAGCATTTTACTATCACCGTCCAATTAGCCCATTTGCGGCTCACGGTTATGGCCCGGTAATTTATGCGGGGGCAGAAATGCTGAACTTACTCAAGTCAAACCAGTTTGAAATAAACGATAGCTCTGTACAGTTGTTGATTAAAAAGAAATAAACTATTACTGATTAGAACTTTACGAAAGATTCAATAATTTCTATTTCGGATATCGGATGTGGGATTTCGGAAGTGTAATATGCAATATTTCGTACAAAATTAAGATATTTTACTTTATTTCCGAAATCAGAAATCCCCAATCCGAAATTGTTTTATTCAGTTCTAATTTTCTTGTAAACAGGACTCAATTGTCAATTAAATTTTCAGAGAATGAAAAAAGTACCTTTATTGCTATGCATGTTGTTGGGTGGTATGTCGGCAGTTGCTCAGAAATTACCCAGCAAAACTGAGGTAATAGCCACGATGCGTAAAGCAAATGACTATTTTATGCAAAAGTGGCCAGATACTGGTAAGCCTATCGTAACCAACAAAACTCGTCCAAGTAATATTTGGACCCGTGCGGTGTATTATGAAGGATTGATGGATTTGTATAAAGTAGACCCACAACAACGCTATATTGATTACGCAGTAGCATGGGGTGAAAGTCATAAATGGGGCTTGCGTTCGGGCGTATTGACACACAATGCCGATGACCAATGTTGCGGACAGACTTATATTGATTTGTATATGATGGACAAAAAACCAGAGCGTATCCGCGATATCAAAGCTAATATGGATAGTCTGGTAAAAAATCCTAATTGTACCTACTGGACTTGGATTGATGCACTTCAAATGGGAATGCCAGTATTTGCCAAATTGGGTGTTTTGTACAAAGACAATGCCTATTTTGAGAAGATGTACCAAATGTACAATCACTCAAAAACGATAGAAGGTGGAAAGGGCTTATTTAATCCAGAAGATGGACTTTGGTGGAGAGATAAAGATTTTGTGCCACCCTACAAAGAACCAAACGGACAAGATTGCTATTGGTCTCGTGGAAATGGTTGGATTGTGGCAGCTTTGGTGAGAGTATTGGAAATTATGCCTAAAAATGCGCCACACCGTGAGGAATATTTGCAGATGTATAAAACCATGATGAAGGCATTATTGCCACTTCAGCGAGAAGACGGATTCTGGAATGTAAGTTTGCATGACCCAAGCAATTATGGAGGTAAAGAAGCTACAGGAACATCATTGTTTGCCTACGGCATGGCATGGGGTATCAACCATGGACATTTGAATGCTAAACAATATAAGCCGGCTTTAGTAAAAGCTTGGAATGCATTAGCTACAGAGAGTGTACAACCATCAGGTTTTTTGGGTTGGGTACAAGGTACAGGTAAAGAGCCTAAAGATGGTCAACCATTGGCTATTGATAAAGTTCCTGATTTCGAAGACTACGGTTTAGGATGTTTCCTATTGGCTGGTAGCGAAATTGTAAGAATGAAAAAATAAAAAATTGAGTATATAAGTGAGCAAGATAACTCTTCGTTATTGAAACACTTGTTACTTCGAAGATTACAACAAAAGTAATTTGTAAGTAAACAGTTGATTAGGGGAGATTTAGGTTAAGTTCCTTGTGGTAGCATGAGGAACTTCCTTTTTTATAAAGGAGCTATATTTCTCAAATTCAACATTATCTCGAAATCTATTCTGTAATTTAAAACAAAACTCACAGATGAAAAACAAGTTTTTGGTACTTTTTGCCTTCGTTTTAGTATGTTCATTTACAATTCTCAAAACCAAACCTACCATCTATATTATTGGTGATTCAACCGTTCGAAATGGTTCAGGAGCTGGGTCAGATGGTTTGTGGGGATGGGGCAGTTTTATGAATCAACAATTCGATACCGTAAAAGTTAATGTTGAAAACCATGCCATAGGAGGGCGTAGTAGCCGTACATTTTTGACTGAAGGACGTTGGGATAAAATTATGGCAAAATTGAAAAAAGGCGATTATGTAATCATGCAGTTTGGACACAACGACGGAGGTGCCATCAATGACACAAGCCGTGCGAGGGGTTCTATCAAAGGCATTGGTAATGAATCGGAGGAGATAGACAACCTTCTGACAAAAAAACACGAAATCGTACATTCGTATGGCTGGTATATGCGCAAGTACGTGCAAGAAACGCAAGAAAAAGGCGCTACGCCAATTGTTTGTTCTTTAGTACCAAGAAACGTTTGGAAAAATGGAAAAATAGAAAGGGCGAGTCAGTCTTACGGACTTTGGGCAAAACAAATTGCAGAGGAAAACAAAGCATATTTTATCGACTTAAATGAAGTCGTTGCCGCCAAATATGAAGAATTAGGCAAAGAAAAAGTAGATAAGTTTTTCCCAAAAGATCATACTCATCCAAATTATGAGGGTTCGAAATTAACAGCTCAAATTGTGAGCGAGCAGATACAACAACTCAAAAAATGTAAGTTGAAAAAACTTTTGAAATAGACAATTTATTATTTATTCAAGGGCTTCCTCAATGTTGTTTAGCTAGAAGGAAGCCCATTGATTTTATACTAATTCTTGTTCTAAAATCCTTTTTCGGTGTTCAAAGCCCCATTCGGCTATCACGTTAGTAATACTTTTCAGTGAACGTCCATATTCTGTCAATTCATATTCTACACTAATAGGTTGTGTATTTACGACCGTTCTTGTGATTAGAAGATTCTCCTCCAAATCCTTCAATTCTCGACTTAAAACCTTCCCTGAAATACCATTTACTTCTCTTAATAAATCAGAATATCGCATTTTGCCATAACACAAACAGGCAATGATGGAAATTTTCCATTTCCCTCCAATGATATCCATTACATCGTGTATGGCTTGAATCGACTTGCCACATGCGGTTGATTTGTGTATTGGGCTAATTTCTGTCATTTGTCATCTTGTTACCTAAATGTCACTATTACTTTATGACACAAAGTTACTTTTTGTCACCAGGTATTACTAATTTTGTCACATAAAATTAGCAAATAATATTCGTTATGACATTATTAGAATCTTTGGAATGGCGTTATGCTGCCAAAAAAATGAACGGAGAGGTTGTGCCTCAAGATAAGTTGGATTATATCCTAGAAGCTGCAAGATTGGCGCCGTCCTCATCAGGATTGCAACCATATAAAGTTTTTGTGATTTCAAATAAAGAAGTTCTTGAACAAATCAGACCAGTAGCTTGGAATCAAAGTGTAATCACCGAATGTTCTCATTTGTTGGTATTTGCTGCTTGGGATGGTTATTCTTTGGATAAAATCACAGCGGTATTCAACGAAATGATGGAAGTACGTGGTTTGCCATTGAACACCATGGATGCCTACAAATCTACTTTGTGGGGTATGTACGAACCACTTGGTCAAGAATGGCACGCAACACACGCAGCTAAACAAGCGTATATTTCTTTTGGTTTGGCGATTGCTGCTGCTGCCGAGGTTGGCGTTGATGCTACTCCAATTGAAGGGTTTACTCCTCCAGAAGTTGACAAAATCTTAGGCTTGGCAGAACAAGGCTTGAAAAGTGTTGTATTGCTTCCATTAGGCTACCGCGATGCTCCAAATGACTGGAACGTGAACTTGAAAAAATATCGCAAAGCGAAAGAAGAATTTATTGTTGAGATTAAATAATGGTTGAGTGATTAGGTTTATAAATCTAAAAAATAGTCATTATACACGCTCAATTCGGTAGCATCAAAAAAGGGGTCGAAAAACAATTTTCGACCCCTTTTTTGATATTTCTTGTGAATAATCTTCGCTAGACGTAAAATATTACGTCTCTACATTTTAATAAATCACTCATTCACTCAATCACAATTCACTCATTAATATTTGGCTGGTTCGCCAGGTTTTGGAAGAGATTTTTTGATGAAAATTCTTAAGTCTTCATTTGATTTTTCTAAATCCTCCTTACGCAAATACATCATGTGACCCGATTTGTAACCTTCCCAGAACAAACGATCTTTGAATTTGCCGCTTGGATCCATTTGCCACATTGAGTATTTCGCGTTAAAATAATCACAAGCACCATCATAATAGCCCGATTGTACTAATACCTTCAAATAAGGGTTCGTTGCCATTGCTTTGCGCAAATCATACCCCGTATGGTCATTGCTTCTGTCCCAAGGATGAACAGGACCAAACATATTGTATTTCAAATCGGTTTTGTACTTTAGTTCCTCTCTCAAATACATATTGATCGGAGGCGTAAAAGAGTGTAACCACGAGTTGAGTTCGGCATTATAATCTACTTTTTCACCACCTTCACGGGCGTCTACGCCCAAATAGCGTGAGTCCAAACGACCAACGGTATAGCCTTTATCACGAAGAAGTTCTTTCCAGAATAAATCCAAGGAAATGTCTAAGTTGTTTTGAAGTACAACTGTTTCCTTTAGCCCTGAATATCTTGCAAACTTTTTCGCAATTGCCTGACGCTTTTCTGGCGCAATAAAACCGCCTTGTGTAATGGCTGGCAATAATTCCTCGACCGTGAATTTTTCAACTTCTGGAAGCATATCTTCCAGCTTTTTATTTTGAAGACTTGGTTCTAAAACCTTATGATGCCAAGCCGTGGCGGCAAAATAGGGGAGTTTTAAACTAGTTTCCACTGGCCCTTCACGAGGGATACCCAAGTCAGTTGGCGACACCAAAATAACACCATTCAAATACATCCATTGAGATTCTTGAAGGGCGTTTGCCAGACCTGAGACACGAGTTGTACCGTAGCTTTCACCAATTAAAAACTTGGGAGATGCCCAACGGTTGTTGCGACTAACAAAAGTGCCAATCCACTCTGCTAAATACTTAATGTCAGCATTTATACCAAAGAAATTTGATTTAGGAGCGTCTTTATCAATGATTCTTGAAAAACCTGTATTGACAGGGTCTACAAAAACGATGTCAGCAACGTCGAGAATAGAATAAGGGTTGTCTTTGATGCCATACGGTTGAACAGGATAGCCTTCGTCGTCAATCTTCAAAATACGTGGGCCAGTGTAAGCGATGTGCATCCAAACCGAAGCAGAGCCAGGGCCACCATTGAAAGATATAATCAGAGGACGAGTAGCCTTGTCTTTTACATCAGTTCTTTCGTAGTACGTATAGAATAGAGAGGCTTGTATTTTGGCATCATCATTCCACACAGGAATGGTACCTGCCAAAGCCTTGTAAGGCACTTTTTGACCTTTGATAGTTACTTCGTTGGTAGTAACCACATACGAATCAGGGTTGAGCGTGCGACTACCATTGTTGGGCTTGTCTTCTACTGTAGTAGTGAGAGGAGCATTTTCTTTCGGAGCAGGTTTTTGTTGAGCTTGGACAAAAAGCGAAGTCCCCAAGCAAAAACTCAGAAGGTAAAGCGTTTTTTTCATAAGGTTTGTTGAATGTGAAAAAAAGGGTTTCTAACAAAAATACAAAAGATTAGCAGAATGACAAGTATGATTTGTGGTTGTGGGAATTAGAATGATTGTAAAAAACAAATCTTTTCTACCATTAGATAACTAATAATTTAAAGTTTCTCTCGCTGTTTCCAGTAGTTAAAACTGAAATAGGGAAAGAGATATCTATTCTAATGCTTCCTTCGCTCCAATTCAGAAATCAAACATAACGCTTTACGTATGTTCAGTTAAATAGGGAGTCAACCTTTGTTTGATATTATAAATTATGGAAATTTAACCGAAAAATAAATTTTGTAAAATTCAATATATTTTATTTGTATCTATGTATTTCTACGATTAACATTGTAAAAATTTCAAACCTATCGGATTTTTCGCAAAGCCTGAATGCGTAAATTAGGGCAACATTCAATTTACCCCACCACACTATTATTTATTATGCGTGAAATAAACTGTATAGGCATTATTATGCTTTACAATGGTACAACGGCACCTGAAGGATGGTTGCCTTGCGATGGTCGAGCGCTGAAGATTGACCAAAACCCAGCTTTGTATGCTGTTATTGGAAACCAATTTGGTGCAAACCTCCAATATGAGATACGTGAATTTAATCTGCCTGTTTTCCCAAAGGTTGGCTCATGCATGCACATTATCTGCGTAAATGGAGAATTCCCAACGCATGATTAGGTAATGTAAAGTAGTTATAATCAATGTTATCACACTTAGTTAAAAAACTTTTATTAAAATGAGCACGATCAATAAAATTTGCTTATATGCTGGAAGAGGTCACTATCCTTCAAGTTGGAAAAAATGTAATGGGAAAGATGGTGTGCCCAAATTAGACCCCATTAAAGTTTATGATGATGATTACTCAGCTATTCATTATTACTGCGGCATCAATGATGACGAGTACGCCGCAGAACCATTTTTGGGCCAAATTTTAACCTTTGCTGGAAGTTTTGTTCCGCAGGACTGGGTACTTTGTGATGGAAGACTCTTAAGTATTAACGAATATTCCGCCGTTTTTGCTTTAATAGGTACCACTTACGGAGGTGATGGAATGAGAACTTTCGGAATACCTAAAATTCCAAATATCCCTAACCCTAAAGACCCTAACGGAAATCCTATACGATACATATTTTGTGTAAGGGGTATGTTTCCGATGTAAGATTTGATTAGTACTTTTTAGATTATCTAAAGTAGTTTTAAGTGAAACGTGTGGCTTTGTTAACCGTAATTAATGATGTCACACGTTTTGCGTTCTAAACCCTCGCTGTTCCCAGTAATTAAACTTGGACAGCAAGAATCTAAACTATCGCAGATTGGGGATTTTTGATTTCGGAAATAAATTGAACTTATTTTAATTTTCTAAGAAATGTAAAAGATTACACTTCCGAAATCCCAAATCCAATATCCGAAATAAACAATTTTAGAATCCTTCGTACACTAATAATTCATAATTCAGCACTCACAATTCAGAACTCCTACTTACCCATGTTTCATTAATTTCCTAATCTGCTGGTACGATTCATTCTGAAAACGAGCATAATAGACACCATTTTTCCATTTTGAAGTATCTACAGGCATATCGTAAGTGCCTTCAGGATATAGCCCATCCACTGGGGTGTCCATGAGTCTTCCTACATTATCAAAAATTTGAATCAGGTTATGTCCTCCTCTTGATGTATAGACCAAAATCGTACTTTGTTGGAAAGGATTGGGGTAATTGTAGATATATTCACCAGTTGATTCTAAATCCACGACAGGCGAAAGTCCGCAGGCTTGCGGTCGAATGAGTGGTAAAGATTGAAAGGTATCTTTAAATAAAACATCGTCTTTCCAACTAGCATTCATACACAAAAACTGCTCAAGAATCGAACTATATACCGATCGGAAATCATATTGCATGAGTACATTATCGCCCGTTTGAACCGAAGTAGCAATATCTGGCGTGGTGCCCAATACAATTGGATTTACCATATCTCCAAACATGAACATCGGTGCGGCTGCACCGTGGTCTGTTCCGCCACTGGCATTTGATTTGATTCTTCTCCCAAATTCAGAATAGGTCATTCCTACGACTCTTTTGGATACACCCATAGCTTTCAAATCATCGGTAAATGCCTTGATGGCATCCGAGATTTGTTTCCAAAGATTGGCATGCGTTCCCGTGGTGGTATCGGTTGTATTTACCTGATTACTGTGAGTATCAAAACCTCCTAGATTTACAAAATAAACTTTCGTTTTGAGTCCTCCGCCAATGAGGTTTGCCACGATTTTTAATTGTCCTGCCAAATTGGTATTGGGATAGGTTACTAAATTTTTGGCCTTACCTGCGGCTCCTCGTATTGAACTTGCGTATAAATTCGTTTGGTTGGCAACTTCTCTCAAAAACTTCAATTCTTTGCCTGCCAGCGTATCTGGTGCATCTTCTACCTTATTTTGTACCAAATTATAAAAACTGCTGGGGTTAGTAATAGCCATTCCCATAGAAGAGATAGGGCCTTGCAGGGCGGTGCTCACCGTTGAGCCAATTTGTATGGCCAAAGGGTCAGGAAATTGTGAATTGGGATAATTGTTTGGAAATGTAGGATGTTGTAGAGCCAAATATCTTCCAAGCCAGCCGTTATACACGTACTGATTGGCATCTGAGGCCGAATTCCAAATGTCTGTCGCCCTAAAATGAGAAAAGTTGGGATTCGGGTATCCAACACTCTGTATTAGGTTGGCTTTGCCTTCCATAAAAAGGTTATGCAAGCCCCCTGCCATAGAAGGGTGCAGTCCAATATTTCCGTTTTGGGATACCTTCAATAAGGCTGATTCTGGTAGAGCAATATTGGAGCGGGCATTTTTATAAAGCCCATATTTATCAATTGGTATTACTGTATTTAAGCCATCATTTCCACCATTGAGTTGGATTACCACAAGGGTATTTTCGTCACTACTCTGATTTTTTGCAACATTTCCTAAGGCCTTTACCGAAAAACCACTGAGTAATGCAGGCATTAAGAATCCTGATATTGACTGCTGAACAAATTCTCTGCGTTTCATAGAAATAGATTTTAGATAGAAGAAATAATGTGCAAAATTAATTTTGATAAATTGCAAGAGTGAAATATTGGTATTGGCAATTCGCCACTCATAACTAGTAGTGTACGAAGAAATACAAAACTCTCTATTTCGGATATCGGATGTTGGATTTTGGAAGTGTAATATTCTATATTTTGTAAAAAATAAAGGTAATTTGCTTTATATCCAAAATCAGAAATCCCAAATCCGAAATTGTTGAAAATCCTTCGTTTAGCCCTAATTCACAATTCACAATTCATCATTCATGACTAAGTCAACTGATACTCTGGTAGTGACAATAAATATTGATAAAGAGATTGCAATTTACTCTTCACGAGGGTCATGGTATCTTGTGGTTTTACCAACATAGTGTCCCAGATTTCGGTCCAATAATAGTCACTTGACTGCCCTGAAAGTAGAATGTCTCTTTTGACTTGTTCTATTTTTTCGGCTGATAAGGGCACTTTGTACAATAAGGCTATGGAATCGGTGATCAACAAATTAGGGTCGTTCGGCTTTGGTAAGTTTTTGGCAAACGCAATAGCATCAATCTGTATTCTTTTTCCATTACGAGTTATTCCATTGGCAATCATGGTATCAGTATATTGTACTCTTTTGGGATAGGTATCTGCCGTAATCCATGCTTCGTAAAATATGGGTTGCTGATAATACGCAGCCCAACCAGCCACATTGGGAGGGTCACCAATGCTTTGTTGCATGATGGTTCCTTGACGAACGACTTCCACAAAAAATGTGTAAACATCCACAAATTCCGTTTTCGGATTTGGGAATATTACATCAAATTCACGAAGGTTTCCAATGACTAAATCTAGGGGAGATTTGATAACAGCTCCATAAAGCTGTGCATCATAAAAAAACTGACTTTTAAAGAGGGTAGAAAGAACAGGAGTAATCTCAAAATTGTTTTTTCTAAATATTTCGGCGAGTGGCAAAATGACGTTTTTTTCAACAGTCTCATTCAAATCATAATGCACAAAGAACTGATATATTTTCCGACAAATAAACTTACTCAATTCTTCTTTTTGAAAAAGCATATTGACTAATTCATCTAGTTCTAACATGCCATCAGCACCTGATTTTCCTTTGATAACCGTGTTGTTGTAAAAGGCTGAAAAAGTTTTATCACTTGTATCATGCCTACTCGGGGTAAAGCCATAATCTATTTTGAGTGCATCTACCACAAAGCCTGTCAAAACTCTAGCTGCTGCTTTTACGTCGTCCTCAGTGTACTTCGAGTCAGGGCCTTTTCCCATCGTAAAGAGTTCTTGTAGCTCCCGTCCGTAGTTTTCATCGGGGGCTGTTTTGGTATTTTTATTGCCATTCAAATACACCAACATGGCAGGGTCGATGGATATTTCTCGTACAAAAGTCTTAAAGTTGCCCAAAGCAAATTTTCGTAACAGCGAATGATGCTTATATAAATAGCGAGCATCTCGTACTATATCTGCTTCTGTTGAGAAATGATTGTGCCAAAACAGAATCATTTTCTCGTGGATACTTCGTCCTTGATAAAACATTTGTTGGAGCCACCAAGCTTTGTAGCTATTGCGTCGTTTTCCATTAAGAGTACCATCTCCATAAGCGGCAAATGCCCATGTTGAACCGAGTGGAACACCCGTTGGGTCTGTATAATCGGCCGTATTGTAATAGTTGAGTGGCGGCTCTGGAAAAGATTGAGGTTTTAATAATTCATCGACGGACTGACTTAAAGTTTTGGTTTTGAAATAGTTTACATCGGCTGGTTTGGCGCCTAACATTACCCTCTTGAGCAAGTGAGTAATTTGGGGCGTACTCCATTCACCTTTATATTCCTCCAATCCTCCTTTAATTTGTTTACTTGAGAAAGTCATAGTATGTTGTGCTTAGAGTTGGACCTTTTAGATTTTCAATGATTGAAAAGGTTTAATTATTGTCGTTAACCTAGTAAAAGGCTTTGCCGTAAAATTTTGCTAACAATACCATAATAAAAGCATAATGTAATACTCGAGTCTTCGCAAAAATCAAGATTTACCTTTGTGGCAAAATTGGTTTTGCTTATGACAAACACTAAATTTCAAAATGATATTGCTATAATTGAGGCATGGCAAGCGGGCGATTCAGACGCTTTTGAGGTACTTTATCAGAAGTACTGGCGAAAGCTCTACGTCTTTGCACGTCGTACTACACCGAGCGCTGAAGATGCCCAAGATTTGATTCAGGATGTTTTTACACAATTATTGACGCAAAAAGAACAAATAGCCCCTACAGTATTTTCGGAATCTTATTTGTTTGCGATGGTTCGAAATAAATTATTGGATAAAATTCGAAAACAATATGTTCGAGAAGATTATGCCCAAATAATTCGACAAACTTCTACTGATGCTGATTTCTCGACTCAGCAAACCATCTTGACCAACGATTTAGATAATCATCTTCATCAAGCGGTGAATGTTTTACCAGAAAAATGCAAAGAAGTCTTTCAATTGAGCCGATTTGAACAACTCTCTGTTGAGCAGATTGCCCAAAAGCTTCAGATTTCCCCCCAAACCGTCAAAAATCAATTATCTAAAGCCCTACAAGTGGTTCGTTTTCGATTAAGAGAATTTGCAACCCTTGGACTTTTTTTATCTACTTTTTTTTAAAAAATCGTTTTTCGGCATAGTACTAAAATTTATCTCACACGAATACATACATGAAAGGGAAGGAAAACATCCCCATTTCCCTTTACATGAATGATTTCTAAAGAGCAGGAGCGAATTTTACAAGAATACCTAAGTGGCAAAGAAAGCCCCGAGGGAAAAGCCCTTTTTGATCAATGGGCGCAATCGCTCTATGAGGATAAGTCTTTTCAACCTTCCGACTCTGAGGAGGCTTTATCGAACGCCCAGCAAAAAATGTGGGTAAATATATCCTCTGAAAAAGATGCCCCAATCATTCGTTTGGCTACTTCGTGGGCACTTCGTGCTGGAGTCGCCGCTAGTGTTTTGTTAATTTCTATCCTAGCTTGGAAATGGATTGGCAAATACAACCAACCAGTACCCGAGTATGAGTTAAGTTATCAGACTATCAAAACAAAGGCAGGAGAGCACGCCACAGTTACTTTGGAGGATGGTTCGAAGGTATTTTTGAATGGAGCCTCAAGTTTACGTTTTCCCAAAAAACTACTTGGACAAACTCGTCACGTATATTTAGAAGGGGAAGCTTATTTTGAAGTAACTCACAACCCTCAACAGCCTTTTATCGTTAGCTCAAAACACTTGAATACCACGGTGAAAGGCACCACTTTTGATGTGCATGATTACACACAAGACACCCAAGCCAAGGTGACCGTATTGACAGGGAAAGTAGCGGTAGAAATGGCCAATAATCCTCAACGTAATTGTCTCATTCTTCCTAATCAAGTTTGTACTTATCAAAGTGAAAAAGCGAATTTAAGTCAATCAAACGTCACTGATGCCAGAGAGTCAATCAGTTGGAGAGAACGAAAGGTTTACTTCAAGCGTGAGCGTATGGGTTTGGTTTTTAGGAAATTAGAACGAATGTATGAGGTGTCATTTCAAGTTGAAAATTCTCGGTTATTAGATTGTACTTGGATTGCCTCTTTCGAAAATGCTAGCTTAGAGGAAGTCTTACAATTGATGCAATCTTCATTAGGTATCCAATATCAAATCAAAGGAAAGGAGGTTATTATAAAAGGAATTTGCCAATAAATACGAGTCCAAAATATAGTTTTAGACTATTTTACTAATAAAAAAAGGTCAATGAAGGGTCGAGCTTCATTAACCTTGCAAACAATCCCCATGTTGTAGCCCCTTTTACAAGGTGCCCTTATAGGTTATTATCTCAAGCAAACTTATGCAAAAAAAACGATTCTCGCTAATAATTAGGCGAATCATCTCAGTGCCAACACTCTCGTTGGCCTTAGGCTTTGGTGTATGTCATGTACAAGTATCCCAAGCACAAGAAGTATTGAACAACAAAGTTTCGGTTCAGGCTCAAAACCAGAGTTTAGAAAACGTTTTATCTCAAATCGAAAAACAAACTGGCGTACGTTTTGTCTATTCAGGAAGTTTGATTTCGGAGAAAGATAAAGTCACTTTTTCTGCCCAAAATCAAAACCTGAAACAAGTGTTGAACGGTATTTTTTCTAACAGAAATATCGATTTTAGCTTTTCTGGAAATAATCAAATTGTTCTAAAAGCAAGCCCAAAGTCGCAAGACCACACTTCGGTAAGCGGAAAAATCACCGATGCTCAAACAGGAGATGCTTTACCTGGGGTAAACGTATCGGTAAAGGGCACAAGTAAAGGCGCCACTTCTGATGCCAACGGTAACTTTAAAATTAGTATTTCAGATAAAGACGCTGTTTTACTATTTTCTTTTGTGGGATTTTCTTCACAAGAGGTACCAATCAAAGGAAGAAATCACCTCAATGTTCAATTATCAGAAGATAACAAATATCTCAATGAGGTAGTGGTTACGGCTTTAGGTATCAAAAGAGAGGAAAAAGCCCTAGGATATTCAACCCAAAAATTAGACGGCTCGGCTGTGACAGATGCCCCTTCTAACAACTTTATGAACGCACTATCGGGTAAAGTTGCAGGTTTGAACCTAACCAAAACCGATGGACCAATGGGCAGTAGTCGCGTGACATTGCGTGGGGAAAGTATTTTGGATTTCAACTCGCCAGGCGCTTTAATCGTGGTCGATGGCGAACCGATTAATACTTCTTTTCAAGGTGTAGGACATGGAGCGTATTTGGGTGGTGATTCTCCCATCGATTTTGGGAGTGCATTGACAGATATAGACCCTAACAATATTGAGTCTATCAACGTGTTGAAAGGTCCTGCTGCATCTGCCTTGTACGGCTCTCGTGCAGGAAATGGAGTCATTATTATCACGACCAAAAGCGCAAGTAAGGACAAAAAAGGGCTTGGGGTTTCGTTTAACTCTTACATTAGTGTTGACCAAGTAAATCGTTGGCCAGATTACCAATATCAGTATGGTCAGGGAACGGCTGGTCAGAATTATTACTCCTATGGTACAACGGCTGATGGAGCAGGAACGCAAAGTACAAGTTCGGCTTGGGGACCAAAATTTGATGGTCAATTATTTTATCAGTATGACTCGCCTCGTGATGCCAATGGAGTTTTTACAGAAAGAACTCCTTGGAAACCTTACACTGACAATCGCAAAAACTTTTTTGAGCAAGGAGTAACCTTATCAAACAATATCTCGATTACCAATGTGAAAGACAAAAGCAATACTCGTTTGAGTCTCTCGCAAATGAAGAATAACTGGATTTTGCCAAATACAGGTTATGAGCGCATTAGTTTAGGTTTCTCAAATAATTCACAGATTTCGGCTAAGTTGAGTACTTCTGCTAAGGTGAACTATTACAATAAATTTAGCGATAACCTTCCGTCGACGGGCTACAACAACCAGTCTGTTATGTATTTCATTGCCTTCCAAAACCCGAATGTTAATTTGGATTGGTATCAGCCTTACTGGTTACCGGGCAAAGAAGGTCTGGAACAAAATCACCCTTTTAGCTCTTTGATTGATAATCCTTATTTGATTGTATATGAAATGCTGAACAAATCGAGTCGTCATAATGTAACGGGTACTATGTCGGCTACCTACAATATTTTGAAAGGCTTGGATTTGACGGTGCGTACTGGTTTGGATATGGGGTATGAATTTCGTTCGCAACAACGTCCGAAGAATACCCAAAAATTTCAAGCAGGTATGTACCGTCAGCAAAATGTATTTAACCTAGAATCTAACTCTGATTTTTTGTTGAAATACAAATTGCCACTTGAAAAAACTTGGCAAGTAACAACAAGTTTTGGAGGGAATATTTTGAAACAAAGTCAAAAATTTACCAATCAATTAGCTGACCGCTTGGTGATTCCTGGGGTATATAATTTGGCAAATTCTGAGCAATTACCGCTCACTCAAAGTGATCGTGCCGATAAGCGAATCAACAGTTTGTATGGTTTTGTAAACCTTGGCTACAAAGATTTTGCCTTTTTGGATGTAACTGGTCGTAACGACTGGAGTAGCACTTTACCAAAACAAAATAATTCTTTCTTTTATCCATCAGCTACATTGAGTTTGGTTTTATCTCAAATGACCAATATGCCGAATTGGATAAGCTACGGTAAAATCCGTGGGGCGTATGCCAGTGTAGGATATGACGCTCGCCTTGGGACATATAACTTGGAAAAAATCTATAACTCTGGTACATTTCCCGGCGAACTAGAAAGTCCTAATGTAATTGCCAATCCAAATTTAAAGCCCCAAAGAAACAACTCTTTTGAGGCAGGTACAGAATGGCGTTTCTTCAAAAATCGCTTGAGTTTGGACGCCACCGTTTATGAGCAAACTACAATTGACCAAATTTTGTATGCACCAGTGGAATATGCTTCTGGATATAGCTCTTCACTCATCAATATGGGTAAAGTCGTAAACAAAGGTGTTGAGTTAACCTTGAATGGAAATCCTGTGAAAAATTATGCCGGATTCTCATGGGATGTGACGGTAAACTGGTCAATGAACCGTAATAAAGTATTGGAGCTAAATAATGAAACTGGAAGTGTTATTTTGGCAAAATACGTTGGTAGCCGTGTAACAGTGGAGGCTAGAGAAGGTCAACCTTTAGGAACAATTTACGGGCTTGGCTTCAAGCGTTCGCCAGAAGGACAAATTGTATTTGACAAAGATGGATATCCTGTGCTTACTGACCAGTTTGTCAACCTAGGTAACACAAATCCTGACTGGAGGGGAAGTATTTCTAATAATTTTAAGTACAAAAACTGGAGTCTCTCTGTCTTGTTAGATATTCGTCAAGGGGGTAGAATCTTCTCATTGACTAACTCTATTTTAGGTGAACAAGGTAAGACTACAGCTACATTAGCAGGTAGATACGACGGTATTATTGGCGAAGGAGTAACCCTCAATGCTGACGGTCAATATGTGCCAAATACCACCAAGGCGACTAATATCGTAACGTATTACAACAAATGGTATGGTCGTGACAATGTAGAAGCTAATACATTTGATGCTTCATTTGTAAAACTTCGTGAAGCTCGTTTGGCTTACACGATTCCAGCAAAAATACTTCGTAAGACTTTCCTGAGAGCTGCCAGTATCGGAATTTACGGTCGTGATTTATTCGTATGGTCAACTTTCCCAGCTTTTGACCCCGAAACATCTACGCTGGATAATGCCACCATCACACCAGGCTTAGAAGTTGGACAATTCCCATCTACTCGTACAATGGGAGCAAACCTTACTATTTCTTTCTAATTTTTATAACATGAAAAAACTTATCTTTTTATATCTTTTACTTATTGTAGCTCTGACGTCTTGTACAGAAGGCATGGAGGAACTCAATCACGACCCAGAGGGTGTATCGTCGGCAACAGCAGGGAGTTTTATGAATACTGCTATTTTGGAAGGGGTCAATACTGGTTTAAGTAGAAGTCATCGTCTCAACAATGAGTTGATGCAAGTAACAGTATCCTTGACTGAAGGCAATACGGTCTTTCACCGTTATGTACTTTTTCCGAGTGAGTCAGATTATATGTGGAGCAATTACTATTTGTCATTGACTAATATCGAAGATATGATTCAAAAGGCAAAAGCCATGTCTCAGCCCAATTATTTAGCCATTGGACTGACCTTAAAGGCTTGGTTATTTGCGAACTTGACTGATATTTATGGCGATATCCCATATTCACAGGCACTAAAAGGTTATCCCAATTATGTGGTAAATCCTACTTTTGATAAACAAGAGGACGTTTATAAAGATTTGATTGCCAAATTGGATACCGCAAATGCCTTGTATGATGTGACCAAAACACTGACTTTAGGGCAAGATGCCTTGTTTGGGGCAGATAAAAGTACGGTAGGAACTTTGCGCTGGAAAAAATTTACTAATTCCCTCCGTTTGCGCCTATTGATGCGAGGTGAAGCAAAATCCACTGCTTTTCAGGCACAGCTAAAAAACATGTTGTCAAGTCCAGACAAATATCCATTAATGCAAAGTGCTGATGAAAGTGCAGCTCTGAAATTCACACAAGTTACGCCCTTGTTGAATCCTTTTACCAGTACTCGTGATTATGATTTTAATGGAGCAAATGCCGTTTCAGAGTTTTTTATCAAAACCTTAAGTACTTGGTCTGACCCAAGATTGGATATTTGGGCTACGAAAGCCAGTGGTAAATACACAGGTATTCCAAGTGGCTATACCATAGCCGAGGGTCCAGCGATGAACGCGATAAGTTCTTCAAAACTTAACAAAAACCTTAAAACTTCTTTAATTTTAGGTACTATCTTGCAGTATGCAGAAGTAGAATTTTTGTTGGCTGAAGCAGCCTTCAAAGGATATACCACCGACAGTCCCAAAGACCATTATGAGAAGGGTATTTCTGCTTCTATGAAATATTGGGGAGCAACACAACCGACGGATTTTTTGATCCGATTGGGCGTGGCTTACAACGGAACGCTCCAACAAATCATGACGCAAAAATACATTGCTCTATTTTTCAATGATATGCAACAATGGTTTGAATATAAGCGTACGGGATATCCTGTTTTGCCAGTTGGTAAAGGTGTTGAAAACAACGGCAAAATGCCGATGAGATTAAAATATCCCTTATCAACCCAGTCGCTTAACCGTGCAAATTACGATAAAGCAGTAGCGCAAATGGGAGCAGACGATATTAATACCAAAACATGGTGGACGAAGTAATGAGGTAATTATGAGTGGTGAATTGTGAGTGTAAAATTCTAATAATCAGTATTTTATTTGTAAATTTTACGCTTGGAATTAGTGCTGAATGAAGGTTTTATTTTGTTCAATAAAGTTCTTATTTATAATTTTTGGGGTGTAGCGGCAACCCTTGCGGTTGCCGCTACATCAATTTTTATTTTAATGATAAAACTCAAGCTTCTTACACCACTAATTCACAATTCAGCTTTAATGTTTAGCTACAAAAACAACCAAAATATATGTTTAACAGAAGAAATTTTCTTAAGAATTTTGGAATAGGAGGGGCAGTGCTTAGTACGCCATCGGTTATGTCGAATGAGCTCTCTACCTCAACCGAATTTGTAACAATCAAAGGAATCGTTACTTCCAATGGGAAGGGTATTCCTCAAGTATCGGTTACGGATGGTTATACCGTTGTCAGAACTGATAATAGCGGTAAATACCAAATTAAGGCACATTCGCAAGCGGAGTTTGTGTACATCAGTGTTCCGTCGGGTTATGAGTTTCCCAATGAAAAAGGCGTTGCTCGTTTTTATCAGAAAATAGATACCTCAAAAAGTACTTTTCAAGCAAATTTTACCCTGAAGCCACTATCTGTTGACGATACCAAACACCAATTTGTAGTCTGGGCTGACCCTCAGATTATTTCTAAAAAGGATGCTGAAGAACTACAAAAGTCGGGAGAAGATTTGGCTGAATTAGTAAAAGCAGCTCCGAAGGATACTCTTTTTCATGGTATTGGTTGTGGCGATTTAGTGTGGGACCATTTCGAATTGTTGGATGATTATATTGCTGCTTTTGGAAAAGCTCATATTCCATTTTTTAGTGTCATTGGCAACCATGACATGGATTTGGATGCCAGAACAGACGATTTTTCTTCAAAAACCTTTAAAAATACTTTCGGCCCAACCTACTATTCGTTCAACCGTGGCAAGGTTCACTATGTAGTTTTAGACGATGTGTTCTTTATGGGAACAGCCAAGAAATACGTTGGCTATCTCACTGAAAACCAATTGCATTGGTTAGAGCAAGATTTGGCTTCTGTGCCCGAAGGCTCTACTGTCGTGGTAAGTTTACATATCCCGACTAACACAGGTCATGCTCGTCGTAATAAACTCAAAGAAGAGGAACTTGGGGGGACTGTTGCCAACAGACGTCAATTGTATAAAATACTTGAACCTTTCCAAGCGCATATTATGTCGGGACATACCCATGTGAATGAAAAATGGGAGGAGGGCAACATCATCGAACACGTTCACGGAACGGTTTGTGGTGCTTGGTGGACAGGCCCAATCTGTACGGATGGCTCTCCAAGTGGATATGGCGTGTATCAGGTCGATGGTGGAAATATTTCCTGGTATTATAAAGGAACGGGAAAACCTGCAAGTTATCAATTGAAGGTATATCCGAAAGGTGCTAGTAAAGAATTTCCCGATAGCATTGTAGCCAATGTTTGGAATTGGGATAAAAAATGGAAAGTTGAATGGTGGGAAGATGGCATTGCAAAAGGAGCAATGGAGCAAAAAGTTTCATTGGATCCATTAGCTGTGGAGCTTTTTGCAGGTCCTGATTTACCAAAGAAACATAAGTTTGTAGATCCAACTTTGACCGACCACCTATTTTTTGTACAGCCTTCAGCGCAAGCCAAAACTATCGTGGTGAAAGCTACAGATAGATTTGGTAATGAATTTACAGAACAGATAAATTTATAAAACGCAACATAAGGGTAGTTGAACAAAAGCGGTCGGAAAATATTTTCCGACCGCTTTTTTGATAAAACTTGGGACATGATCACAATCCTAAAAAATTGGGATGAACAACATTTTGGCTATTTAAGCATTTCGAGTCTGGAGAAAATAAAGACGCATCACAATGATAAGCAAGCAAATAGTCACAAAAACTGTCGAAACATCAGCTATCCAAATACCAATATTCATGACTAAACCAGCATAAATATACTCAACACTTAGAGGGGAGTCTTTCCCTTCAGGAGTTCTAAGATATTTACTCAAAAAATAAAAAAGTACAAGATTGATGAATATCAATGAAAGGGATAAAATAGAGCCTTGGTCAAAAGGAAAATAGAGTGTTTTGTATTGAGCAAAACATACGTTTACAATGATCGGTATGCCAGCTACAAGTAACCATTTGGGAAGATTCATCATGAGCTATAGTTTAGGTGAAATATTGAGTGGAATATACTATTTCGAGGGTATTTTTTTGTTTACATTCCAAAGTCGGTAGGCAGCACTTAAAGAAAATAAGCCCAATAATGACCAGATTGATACGGAATAACTACAGACGATTTGAAAAATACTAATAGAAAAACTAAGTGGAAAATAATCCCAAATGAAAACTCGAAAAGAATCTATTGACTTGAAAATGGTTTGTAAATTGTACAAATGGTAGAGCCCTACCACCATAAGCATACTTCCATAAAATAGCTGGAATTGGTCTAGTGTTGGGTAAATATCAATGAAGAAATGACAAAAAAGAATCAAACTTGCCGTTGCTAAAATTAGTAAAAGGGTTACGAACGTTTTCATGTGACTGCTATTTAAAAGTTAAAAGGTGAACTAATTCTAAATTAATCAGTTGTAATCAAAAACCAATAGATTTTGACTTAATATTTTTAAGATTAAATAAAAAAATCCCTGATAATGTTTCGGCGTAAATATTACGACACGAACAATTATCAGGGATTTTTGTGAAAAGGAGTTGCTTTTTTTAAACAATTCTCTACAACTCCACTAATTCTCTCTTATTGCGTATATAATTATCTTCTTCCCAATTTTGTTCATCAATATTGGATTTTAGGTAATTCAATGAAATGGTTGTAACTGTAAGCAAAACTTGTGAAATCAAGGATGCTTCTTCCATTTTTAGCATAAATCCATTGATACCCATAGCGACCAATAACCCTCCTAAATAGAAATAAGAAAGTTTCTGAGATAACAAAACAGCCTTGAAAGCCAAAGCAAAATGTGCCAGTAAGTAAACATTGAAAAACAGCACTGGAATATTAGCGCTAATAGGCGCATTCCAGACTGAAATTACCTGATAAATTGAGGTAGTGATAAAAGCAAACCCTAAAGCAAGGAAAAATTGTTGTGATTTCATAGGCAAGAAAGACCTAGTATTTAAGAAAATTTATTAATAAAGTACAAAATTTACCTTTAAACGAAAAGAAGGCAAGGTTTGTCACTTTAAATTATTAAACGACAGATATGCTTGAGTGGAAACTTGGATTCCAGTTGTGAAATCTAACATCATTTAATTGAATAAGATTGGTCAAGATAAAGCCATTAACAGATGCTTTCCTGATAGTTGAACTTCTAACTTTTAAAAATTTAAGTTTTATTTTATAAAACGCGCTTTCTTTTGAACTCCAGCTCGTTCTTGTTAAAATATCAGGGATAAGTCAATTATCCAAGTTTTGATTTGCCCGAATTGCCAAGGCTTGAAGATGTAACAAATAAGCTTTGTAAGTTTGTGCGATTAGAGGAAGTTGTAAATGCCGAAAGAGGTCTCATTTAGGCCACCATATAGATCTTAAAGGATATTTCTAGCACTCCCAGAGGTATGCTTTTGTTACTTTTGCTCCTTTTCCTTCAGAAGGTAGATTGAAGTAGTCGTGTTGGCCATACAAAATGTTATTTCCATCCCATAACGTAAAGTGACCAGTGGCGTCATTCCACCCGGTAACCTCAAAACAAATAATTCCTCTCCTGTTTTTAAACTTAGCAATATCGATATATCCATTTATCCCAATTAGAGTATGTTTAAAAATTAGGGAGGGACAAAAAAGGAATCAGAATGTTATCTATTAAATGACCAAATTTAGAAGATATGCAAATCTATTTTGAAGACTTGTCTGATTCCCGCTATGAATTTAAAGCAAAAATTTTAAATGATCTCACGGGCAATCCCGTAAAGGAAGCGTAAATATAAGCCAAGAGCTGTTATTAATGCGAAATTATGGATACACAGAACAGGTATTCAGTGGCGAAATTTAGATACGAAATATCTACCTTGGTGAAGGGTATATTATTAATCGGAGATGGGAAAGTGATGGCAAAATAGAGCGTCTAAACCCTAAGTTGGATAAAATAGAGAGTAAAAAACAATGAGAATACACTAATTACTGTACAAAAAGAGAAAAGGTATTTAGACTTTTTCAATGCATGTTTAAAAACAGTTTAAAACTGTTAAAAAAATGAGTCCAAGACTAAGTCTTGAACTAGTAACTTCAATTTTGTCCAGTAATCAGTCCATTTGCAGAAAATATCAATATTGACTCTGATTATCAAGGCGGTATTATTCAG
>NZ_JBMLSD010000376.1:0-45789 GCF_049240685.1 Flectobacillus sp. | reverse complement strand
GTTCGGGCTTGTTATAATAGCCTTTCATGATACTTGGTCCTTTCACCAAAATTTCGCCATCTTCGGCAATTTTTACTTGAACATTTGGCAAAACAGAACCCACACAACCAATTCTAAAATCGGTAATAATACTTGATGAAATTACTGGTGAGGTTTCGGTCAGACCATAGCCTTCTACAATAGGAATACCTGCTGCCCAAAATACCCGCGAAAGACGAGGTTGTAAAGCAGCAGAACCTGAGGCGACAAATTTGATATTTCCACCCAAAGCTTCTTGCCATTTACTGAAAATCAATTTTCTAGCAATTTTAAGCTGAATATCGTATGCTAAACCCATTTCTTTCATAGGGTCATATTTTAGACCAAGGTTTAATGCCCAGAAAAACAATGATTTTTTGATTCCTGTTAACTCATAGCCTTTGGCAACTATTTTATCATAAACCTTTTCGAGCAATCTAGGAACCGTAGCAAATACATGAGGTTTTACCTCTTTGAGGTTATCTGCGATGGTATCCATGCTTTCTGCGTAATATGTAGAAACCCCGTAACGCAAATAAACATAGACATCTGTACGTTCGTAGATATGACATAATGGCAAAAAGCTCAAAGCTCTGTCACCTTCCTCTAGTTCGAGATGTTTTCCCTTAATGAGTCCTTCTACATTGGAAATAATGTTGTTGTGTGTCAACATTACACCCTTTGGTTTTCCGGTAGTACCTGAAGTATAAATCAAGGTTAACAAATCGTCTGGCTGAACTGCGGCCTTGTATGGCTCTAAAGCGTCAACATTTTCATTTTTGGCTAATTCCAAAATCTCAGACCAATGCTTTGCACCACTAATTGGATCGAATGTGTATATGCCCTCCACAAAACCTAAATCCTTACTAGCCTCTGTTGACTTTCTCAACAAATTTTCATCAGAAACAAATATCAATTTGACTCCAGCATCAGCGAAGATATAATTATAATCTTCAATAGTAATAGTAGGATACATAGGTACTGAAACAGCACCAATTTGTTGTATTCCTAACTCGACGAAATTCCATTCGGGTCTATTGTTGGAAATCAAGGCGATTTTATCATCGCGCTTCACCCCCAATTTCAATAGGCCAAGACTTACCTTATTGACCGTATCTATAACTTCTTGAGCACCATACTTTTTCCAAGTGCCTTGAATTTTACAAGCAAAAACGTCTTCTTTATTCAGTGGTTTAACACAAGTTTCTAACAGGTCAAAAACGCGTGTTGCGGTTTGGTGATTGTTCATATTCGATAGCTTGCTTATTGATGAGACACTAATCTTTTTTTAATACAATTTAAACAAGATTAATCACAATTCATTTTCTCAAAGATAATAGGTTGTTGAAATTAAAAATAGTATGCATGCATAATTTTTTTAATATTTTTTCACCTATTCTTATTATTTTCAAAAACTTATAAAAAAAATAGGAGATAGATGAAAAGCCTCTATCTCCTATTTTTACATCATTTTGGTACTTTTATTATTTTTATATCCCCATTTGATTGAATATACTTTAGTTCAGTCATTGGTTCGGTTGAAAGGTTTGTCAAGCGACCTTCGCTCTGAGGAAAGTCATTTTCAAAAACTGCTTCTAAATATACTTTATTAGAAAAGTAATAAACTCCATTTCCATTACGCTTTCCATTTTCAAACATTCCTTCGAATAATTTTGATCCATCTTGCTTGTATTGTATTCCTATACCATTTCTCATACTATTTTTCCACATTCCTCTATAACTTCCTTGTGTTTTGTGGATATAATACCCAAATCCGGTATCGCAATTACCTTCTATACAGCCAAATTTTCCAGATTCAGTTTTTTTTAGGTCTTCATGTGGAGAAGAATCATTGTTATCCACATTTTCAATTACTCGATTGATATCTTCAACAACCTCAGGCTCTTCTTTGTTTGTCACAACTATGTTTTCATCACTTTGATAAGGTATTACATCTTTTTGCTCCTTTCTTTTTTCTTCTAACCACCCTTTCGCAATAGCTTTCAAACGTTGAGAACGAGGTGGGTGCGTACTTGTCCACACTTCCTCTTGAAAATATTGCATGGCTAACTGAGCTTCTTCAAGAGATGCTCCCATTTTGTAGAGTGTTGCCCCTGAAAACTCATCAGCTTCCAGTTCTTTTTGATGCTGACTCCCTCTCTGACTAGTTGGATGGTAATAAACTAAATGTCCTACCTCATGTGCTAAAATAGAAATTGCTGCCCAGTCTTTTTGAGTTAACCTATGTACTCTTTGTAAAAAGCTTCTATCATAGATTATATAAGGAACACCCTCTACCAAGGTTGCGTAGCAATTGTCGGTATTGGGGCATTCCATCATTTGAAAGGGATTTCTGGAAAGGTGCATAAGCTCTGTAATCTTCTTTACTTCTCTTTCTGCCCTGCTGCTACCATAACCCATAACCGAATTACATAAATCACTTTCTGTAATTTTTTTGCCGTAATAGTGACAAATAAATAGTGGTGTTGATGCAGTATGATTTTGACCAAAAACACCAGTGGTAAGCACCATTCCTACTAAGAATGCACTACATTGTGGAAAAAGTGTTTTCATTGTGAATAAGCGGTTAACTAGGTTCTAAGAAGTTTTTGAGGAAAAAAAGAGGTTCGTATGAATATACGAACCTTCTAATTACGTGATTTATCCTTAATTTATTGTATCTCCTCTCAAATTTCTAAATCGTTTACGGGCTTCTGCCCCATAGATACTCCCAGGGTATTTTGTTAATAACTCCTGAAAAAGTTTCATAGCTTTAGAGGGTTGATTCTTTTTCTCTTGATAAATTTTTGCTAAAATATACAAGGAATCGTCTCCAAGGATATCTGTCGGGAACTTATCCACAATTTTTTCCAATTGTTCAATAGCTTCATCTACTCTGCCCTCTTTCAAATATGTGGTGGCCAACAAGTACATGTATTCGTCTTCTAGTGGATGTCCTTTGTGTTTAATTATTAAATTTTTCATTTCAGCCATAGCAGCCTCATTTCTATGTTGAAATAACATCAATTCCACATTAGCATAATCTTTCAGGGCTTGGTCGGTGGAATCTATACCTGTATTATCTTGTATAAGAAGACTTAAGTTCATGGCATCGTTGGCAATTTCGCGCGTGGTAGCCTGTTTGAGGATATCTAATATATCCTTGGCTAGCTCAAAATCGCCCTTATAATAAGATAGCTTTGCATTTCTCAACTTGGCCTCGTATCCCATCGGACTGTCCTTTTCGGATTTTTCTACTTGTGAATAAAGTAAGGTAGCTTCCCAAGGTTCTGATTTAAGGACATAAATATCGCCAAGGTCTAGTTTGCACTTATCCACAAACTCTCTGTTGCCTGTGGATAACTTTATAGCACTTTCTAACACAGCAATGGCTGTATCTTTTTCATTGAGATAAAAACCATACAAAAGACCTTTGCTTCTCAAGGCTTCCAGTGTTCTTTGGTTTATCCCTAGTTCGTTCAATAGCTTGGTATACTCTTGTATTAATATTCTGATGTCGCTTTGATTGACGGGATAGGTATTTTTGATAACTTCTTCTTTAGAGTTTATCAACACCCTTCTCCAAAGAGGATAATTTTGTTGTTTGGGGTATTCTTTAATTAGATATTCAAAAACTTTTCCAGCACTACTAAAATCCTTATTCTGATACGCTAGAAAACCTAAGTCGGCTACTTGGGCACCTTCACGCTTATATCGCTTGTCTAGGGCTCTTGCTTGGACAAATGCTTTAAAGAATTCCTTCTTTTGGGTAAGGTGCCAAATAAGCATCTCACTGTAATAAGGATCTTCGGGAAACTTCTGCACTTTGGCATAAAGAACCTTTTCTAAAAGCGCTTGATCGCTTTCGTCTCGTAGCTCATCTTGAAGCATTCCTTGAAGGATTTCGCGGTTTTCTATGTCACGTCCAAAATTTAGGTATTCCTCAAGCATTTCTTGAGGTTTTGCAGCGAGTTTGTACAATCTACCTACCTGAAGAGGAAACTTATTGTTATCCTTGAAATAAAGCCTATTTTTCTCAAGCAAGTTAATAGCCCATTCGTACTGTTGATATGCACTAAATTCGTTTACCATTTTGAGGGTTAACTCGTCTGTAACTTTACATTTTTCAAGTATCTGATTATAGAGCTTATCTGCTTCTTCTTTTTTCTTTTGTTCTTCCAGCAAATGTGCATAATCGAGTAGATAAAAAGGGTTTCCGTCAGACCATTTGATTTGCTTTTTCAAAAACTTTTCTGCTTCATCCATTTCTTTCAATTTATACAATGTCTGAAGATAGGGTTTATGAATACTTCCCGCGATGTCTTTGTTTTTAGCTAATTTCTGAAAAATGCTTTTCGCTTTTTCGTACTCCCCAGCTTTTACATATTCAATCCCTAATTCCACATCCTGAGCACTCGTCTGATTTATTCCAATTTTTAGGATAAAAGCTAAGACAAGAAATTTGAAAAAAAGACGATATGGCATACACACTTCTGGTTTCATATTTTAGGCGTTAAAGATTTGACATTCATTTCAGTTTTCAACACAACATAATATATATAGTATTTATTTTTTTAATTTTTTAAAAAGAAAGAATATCTACTATGCTTATTATACTGTGGATTTGTGGATTACTTTCGTGGAAAAAGATTTTCACAACGTAATGTTAATAACCTTTAATTTATACACATTTAATATTGAATTTATATACAATTAAATATTTGTTTTTCAGGCAATTAACAAATTATTACATTTATCCACACGATACTCATGTTGATAAATCACTTGTTTTTGACAGTGTATTTTTTCGGGGATAAATTCCTTTTTTCTACTGTATAACTATATGAGTTATTCACCGTCTGATTTTGCTGATTTTTCTTTCCACAATTGTGTTATTTCTTTCCACAATTTTTGTACCCAAAATCAGGGTATTTATCCACAGTATTTATACAGTCTTGCACTAAAATAGGGCACTTATCCACAAAATGCTTACTTATCCTCAATTTTGAAGTCAAATCCTGACAATTCGAAGTTTTGTTTTAGCTTGATCTTATCGTTTATGTGTAAAATTTCTTCTGCGGGGATGTTTTTATCCACAATTGCGGCATCCCATCTTCCATTTTTGTTGGAATCCACAATTAATCGAATCCTATATACCCCTGGAACCAAGTAATCGAATGTGTATTTACCTGTTTTATTGTGGATAAGTTCTTTTACAACTTCTTTTTTATCATTTAATATCTGAACTATGCATTGTTTGGCATTGGGATTATTGATTTGCCCTTCTATCAATCCATAATTTTCTGGATCTCTTAGTGGATTAAGCTGCTTGACAATCTTGTTGGTATCACCTTCTATCGATTGAAATGTGTTTACAGGAATCTCAAGGGACAAAAACTCTTTCGGTTTTGGTGCTTCAGGGATTTTCAACAATACTTCCGTTCGGTCT
Source organism: Flectobacillus sp. (assembly GCF_049240685.1). Lineage (NCBI taxonomy): Bacteria > Pseudomonadati > Bacteroidota > Cytophagia > Cytophagales > Flectobacillaceae > Flectobacillus > Flectobacillus sp. The sequence continues at coordinate 40,322 of NZ_JBMLSD010000376.1, read as the reverse complement.
TCATTCCATAAGAAATGCTTTTCGAGGATGTCTACTTTCTTGAGGGTATCGTTTAAGACTTTAATCTTTTTCCAATCGAAAAAGCCAATAGGTTTACTGAATTTGACAGTATAACCAACTTCCTTCAAATCAGCTTGTTGATTATTCTGTGGACTAACCTCGTATCTAAATTCCTCTACGAATGAATCTTCTTTTTTTCCTTTTGCTTTAAATTTTATTTTTTGCTTAAAATCAAATGTTCTGTCTAATGAGTCTGTTACGGTTACAGCAATTTTGACTGTATCCTGACTTACTTTATTCAGGTTGTACACACGAATCGTATTTTTTTCCACAAGTTGGTATGGAATACTATCTTTAGGATTTTCAAAGTTGATTTTTACTTTTTTGACCCCTTTATTCAATTCCATAATATAATAGTTAGTTGTGGTGCGTGTCTTACTTACCTTTACAGGAGAATAATCGGCCTTGGCAATTTTTATATTCAGGTTGCTTTGGCTTTGGTTAAGTTGCAGCGTATCAGTAATGAATCCTATTTTTTCCTTAGTTTCATCATATAACAAATTATTGTTGACATCCGAAATGGCATAAATTCTATATTTTCCTGCGGCGACGTTTTCTATTTTAAAGTTTCCAGAACTATCAGTTTTGGTGAAGTAATAAGGTTTTATTTTATTGACCTTTAAGGTATCCGAATATTTATAAATCCCAACAGTGGCATCTAAAAACCCTTTGTTTTCTACAATATCTTCTACTTTTCCTGCTACGGTCAGTGAGTCTATTATGCTTCCTGTACTAAATACGATTCTTACGTTTTTGGCTGGATTTCTTTCAGTTATGTCTTTTATAGCTTCTCTAAAATTGAAACTATAGGTGGTATTTGGCTGAAAGGCATCTTCAAAAGTAATCCGTACTCCTTTCGGCATTGTTTTAGTAGTAAAAAAAGGCTCTGTGCTTGGCGTTATTAACAACTGCTGTTGAAGGTTATCTACATTGATGTACTCATCAAATTGAATCTCAATACTTTTTCCTTTATAGTTTTTTGATTGGTTGGCAGGGACACTCATTACTAATTGTGGTGCAAGGGTATCTTTTTTTCCTCCTGTGGGTGCTACAACCTGTGCACAACTAAATAACGCTTCTATAAATAGAAATCCTAGAAAAGTTATCAAGACTATGTTAATTATTTTCATGTGAATATGTTGAAAACTTTGTTGATAATAGAATCGTTTGTGTATAACTTTTTCTATTATGATGAAATTGTTTATTTATAAGGTATTTAGTACTTATAATTATCAACAAAAATAATCCCTCGGCGATATATAATCACCGAGGGATGTTGATAAATATGTTAATAAGTATTAAATCTGTGGGAAAATTAGAGAATATGCCGTGGAAAACTACTTTTTCTCGAAGATATAAATGATGCTTGAGTAATTATTGTTTTGCTTCGCTCCTACTCTATTTGATTTGAGGCCACTCAAAAATGATTCGATGTAATTGGTATTTCCTTGTTGGTATTTTGTTGACAACATACTTACATAGAACGAGTCGAACTTCATTGGCAAATGTTCTTTTAATTTGAATCCATGATTTTCGAAAAGCTGTTGAATGCTATTTCTGGAGAAATGATACAGGTGTCTTGGTACATCATAAGCAGCCCAATGTTCTTGATAAATTTGAGCGTCCTCGGATTCATGATTCGGAACAGCAATGATTACCTTTCCGTTTTGTGTTGATTTTTCTTTTATGAATTCAATTGTTTCGTTTAACAAATGGACATGCTCAAGTACATGCCACATGGTTATGATATCAAATTGTTGGTTTTTATACGAGCCAAGTATTTCGGAAGGGATAGCAATTTGATTTATTTCTTCTGCCATTGTTCGAGCACTATCGCTTGGTTCTATTCCAAATACTTTCCATCCATTTGATTTTGCGGCATTCAAAAACATTCCTGTTCCACAACCAATATCAAGTAAGCTGCCTTGTTTTGCTCCGTTGAGTTTATTGATTAAATCTACTTTTTGTTGAAGCGTTATTTTTCTTACTTGATGATAGATTTTTGAAATGATTCCCTTTGAGGTATTACTATGTGAAATATAATTTTCGGATTGATAATATTTCCCGATGGTATCTGCTGTAGGTCTCGGATTGGTAAATTTGAAGCCACATTTTTGACAAGATACAATATCAAATTTTTCATGGCTTACGGTGAAGTCTTCACAGGTAATATATTTTTGGGTTTGGGTATGCTGGCAAACTGGACACTTCTCTAGTAATTCTTGCATCGTATTCTGGATTATGTTGATACAACAAATATACTAAAAGTCTATTTATACTTTGGGTATGATTAATTGATGAGACTAAAATGTGTTGAGCTAAAATTGTTTCTGTTCATAAATCGCAGCCTATAATTTGATAGTGATGCTTATCTAATAAACTTTTCACAAAATCTAAGACCATATAAAAAACATGAGTCATCCCAAATTTTAAGATTATGATTATCCTCCATAATTTTCAAAAAAAAGGGGTCGGAATATATTTCCCGACCCCTTTTTTGAAAATTATGCTAGATTTACTTGGTTTGAGACGCAAGCATTGCGTCTCTACTGGGAGAATCTAAATTTTAATATAATCACTCAATCGCTAAATCAGGGATGACTCATGTTTTGTATGATTAGAGAGTATAAATGTTGAGCAGGTTCTTCAAGTTATCTCCCCATGAAAACCATAAGTACAGAAATATCCGAAGCTGACACCCCACTTATTCTAGAAGCTTGTCCGATGGTTGCTGGTCTGATTTTACTTAACTTTTGTCTTCCCTCAATTGAGATTGCAGAAAGTTTACCATAATCAAAATCATTTGGAATAGCTAAATCTTCAAGTTTCTGCATTTTGTCTACCATCTGCTGTTCTTTCTCAATATAGCTTTCGTATTTGATATTGATTTCGGCTTGTTCAAGCGTTTCTTCTGAGAACTGATTCAAATATTCAGACAATTCCTCACTCAGATTTTTAATATCGTTAAGTGTTACATTCGGACGTCTTAAGAGATTTAATAATGAAGTACCCTCTTTGAGCGGAGCTGTTCCTATGGCCTCTAGTTTTTCGTTAACTTCCGCAGGTTTTACTTTCTTGTGTTTTAATTCATTTACAAGTTGAGCAGTTGTTTCTTTTTTTGCTTTAACTTTTTGTAAACGTTCATCTGTAGCTAATCCAATACTATATCCTCTTTCTGTTAATCGAATATCAGCATTATCTTGACGAAGTAAAGTTCTGTATTCAGCTCTTGATGTAAACATACGATATGGTTCTTCAGTACCTTTATTAATAAGGTCGTCGATTAGGACACCAATGTATGCTTCTGAGCGAGAAAGTACGAACTCTTCTTTATCATGTGCTTTTTGGTGGGCATTGATACCTGCCATCAAGCCTTGACACGCTGCTTCTTCATAACCAGTAGTTCCATTGATTTGACCAGCAAAGAATAAATTACTGATCAATTTTGTCTCTAAAGTTTGTTTTAGCTGTGTTGGTGGAAAATAATCATACTCGATAGCATAACCTGGGCGGAACATTCTGACATTCTCAAAACCTGGAATTTTTTTCAAGGCAGCATACTGTACGTCCTCTGGCAATGATGTTGAGAAACCATTTACATAAACCTCCACTGTATTCCAGCCTTCTGGTTCTACAAAAATTTGATGGCGTTCTTTTTCGGCAAAACGGTTAATCTTATCTTCTACGGATGGGCAATATCTTGGACCTAGTCCTTTGATACGTCCAGCAAACATAGGAGATTTTTCAAAACCTGTTTTTAAGATATCGTGGACCTCTTGATTAGTATAAGTAATCCAACAGCTTCTTTGCTCTTTTAGCGGTTCTGTATCTAAATAGGAAAATTTAGCAGGATTTTCGTCTCCTTTTTGTTCTTCCATTTTAGAAAAATCCAAACTACGTGCATCTACTCTTGGAGGAGTTCCTGTTTTCATGCGCCCAGCTTCAAAGCCAAGCTCCACTAATTGCTCAGTAATACCTGTAGCTTTTCCTTCGGCTGTTCTACCACCTCCAAAGTTTTTTTCGCCGATATGAATTAATCCGTTTAAGAATGTTCCATTGGTTAAAACCACGGCCTTTGCTCGGAATTCTATCCCGAGTTGAGTTTTTACTCCAACAACTTGATTATTTTCCACTATTAATCCCGAGACCATTTCTTGCCAGAAATCAATATTCAAATTTCTTTCAAGTGCTAATCTCCATTCCTCAGCGAATCGCATACGGTCAGACTGGCAACGTGGCGACCACATAGCCGGACCTTTAGAGCGATTGAGCATTCTGAATTGAATCATGGTTTTATCAGAAATGATTCCTGACATACCACCAAGTGCATCTACCTCTCTTACGATTTGACCTTTTGCCACGCCTCCCATTGCAGGGTTACACGACATTTGGGCAATCGTATTCATATTCATGGTAATTAGTAGCACCTTCGAGCCCATAGTTGCGGCAGCATGTGCAGCTTCGCATCCCGCATGTCCAGCTCCAACTACTATTATGTCATAGTTACTATGCATCTTATTTATGTTGTTTACTAATTGGTTTTCTTTTTGTTTGATTTATATTTTCCAACTTAGACTTTATTTTGGCTTGACTTGTTAAAATAAAATCAAAATGTGGAATCTTTAATTTTTGTGAAACGTGAAAATATAGATAGTGTTTTTTTATAAATGTTCCACGTGGAGACTTTTTTAAAAACTACTATTTGCTAAAATCTGTACGGAAGAGCTGAATATACTTAGATTCGATAACTCTCATTTCTGCTTCTTCTTCGTCGGTATGGTCATCATAACCACACAAGTGGAGAAGTCCATGCGCTAGTACTCTAAGAATCTCATCATCGAACGGTACGCTCAAATCTTTGGCATTATCTTGAACGCGTTCCACGCTTACAAAGATGTCACCTTCAATAGTTAGCTCTTCCTCAGAGTTGTCGAAGGTAATGATATCAGTCAGTGTATCGTGGTCTAGGTATTCAACATTTATTTGATGAAGATAGTTGTCTGAGCAAAAGATATAGTTGAGATTACCCATCCTAAATCCCTCTAATTCAGCTACTTTTTTCAACCAAGATTTGGTCTTTAATTTATGTTTTAAATTGAATGAGATATCCTCATTGAAGAATGTAATCATGTCAATAAATATTTACCTTGGAAAAATTTATATTGGAGAGGCAAAAGATTTGCTGTTGGCAAAAGCGATTTGGTACGAGCTTTGATGCAAAAGCCTACAAAGATACTACATAAATTTGACGTAGTGAAAATCAAACAATTAGAACAATAGATTGTATATTAGTTTTTTCTGAAAAGTAGTTATTTAAGTTTATGAAACGCCAACAATTGCTGATACTCATCGTATTATTCTTTCATGTAAGTACAGCCTTGGCACAAAAGGATAATCTCCGAAGAGATGATAGAGATTTTGATGTGCCATTGCCTAACAACTGTGACAAGTTTATTTATCTAGTTACATTGCCTGGGGTAATAATGTCATTAGGGACAACAGATATTCATTCTGACAAAGTTGAAATGGCTGCCCTCCTACCCTTTCGCTGTAATGCCATCGCAAAAACATTTAACAATAAGATTTTGGCAGTGGAGGCCGATAAAGGGGCTTCGGTACCAGTATATGAGTTTAGCCCTTCTACTAGGTCTGGAAAATTTACTAAATGGAAACTCCCTTCGCATAATGATGGTGGTTGGATTTCTGGGGGTACAGATGCTGTAGGTAGAGTCTATTTTGCTACAACTACGCTCAAATACATGGTAAGAATAGACCTGAGATATAACGACGTAGAAGTATTGTGGAGTTCGAAAGAACGAATAGACGGAGGAAATAAAATTACTTGTGCGGAAGGCTGCAATTTTTATGTAAATGAAAAATCAGAGATTTTGATTAAGGAAAATAAGAAAAATATTAGCTACAAAGTAAATATAGAAGGTAAACCATATTTGTTTGAAACAAAGAATATGGAAGGATATTTTAATACAATTACCGTAAACGATTGGTATGAGTTTAGTAATGACAAGCAGCAGAATGTCTCAATGTTTGTCCTAAGAGATGGGATTACGGTGTTTAAAGACGGTGAATTTAGACCCAAAGTGGTAAAGGTAGATACAATCAGATTTGGTATAGTAACAGATATTGCGGGTTGTGAGGCTAAAGAAAACAAAAAGCCAAGGATTATCATCAATGAAAAAAGAGAAAAAGAAATACTAGAAGCAGCTACAAAAAAGGAAAGTATCAGACTAGAAAAAATATTATTTAAGTTGGGGCTTTCGGAGTTACAAACGGGTTCTTATCAGGAATTAGATGAACTGGTTATGATTCTTTTGAAAAATAAGCAGTTAAAAATTTTACTAGAGGGTCATACGGATGTATCTGGTGATGCGATAGATAATTTTAAACTTTCTATTGAGCGAGTAAATACATGTAGGGATTATTTGGTAAAATATGGGGTAAGTCCTACAAGAATCACCACAAAAGGATATGGAGGAACCAAACCCTTGTTGAAAATAGGAAGTGAAACAGAACGAGCTGTAAATCGAAGAGTTGAAATAAAGTTTGTAGAATAAAAAAGGCCAGCGCGCGCTGGCCTTTTTTGATTATTGAATTTTTTTGAAGTAGTTATCAACTTGTTGTTTGTAATAAGGATTAAGATTTGGAGGAACCGTTTTTAGCAATTCAGTTTGTTTTTGCTTATCCTTCACATATTGCTGAAACTGTGGTGGTACCTTTCGTTCGTAGTTTTTAGCTGTTTCTGCTTTACGTTTTTGGTCCTCTTCTTGTTCTTTTAGGGCTTTTTCTGATTCTAACAAACGGGTAAGAAGTTCTTGTTGTCGTTTCAATAAATCAGGGTTAAGTCGTTTGTTTACTAGGTCGGTCTCCGTTTCTTCCATTTTCTTTAAAAGATCTTTTACTTCATCTCCTAACTTTTTGCCTAACTCAGTACCTTTTTGATTATCCATCATATCTTGCAACATTTTACGAATTTGAGCTTGCTCACGAGCTAATTTGGCCAAATCTTCAGACATACCTCCTTTACTTTGAGAGCCTTTTTGAAGCGTTTGTTGCATTTTCTGGTTAAAATCTTTTTGACTTTGCCCCATTCCTTTTTGGTTGCCTTTATTCTTACCTTTTCCACTTCCTGAGCCAGCCATCATCATTTGTTGGTTTTGCTGCATTTGTTTTTGAACATCCGACAATAAAAGCGCTAGATTATTCATTGAGGTCATGGCAAATTGTTGTTTCGAGGCAGTCATCGCCATTTTACGGTCTTTGATGAGTTTTACGGCTTCACCCATGTAGGTTTTCATATTGCCCATTTCTCTAGTTACAAAAGTTTCAATTTGCAACACTCGTTTTGAAAGGGTGTATAAACTGTCTTCGATTACTTTGGCATCGTCCTGCAATTTGATTTGTTCCTGCGATAACTTCACAAATCTAGGGTCGGATGGCATAATACCTCTAAAGTCCTTCATGAGTTGTTCTTGGTCAAAAGAGAGTTTAACGAGGTTTTCTAAGATTTCACGAAGGGTTTCGATGTTTTCCTCATTTTCCTTCATCTCAGCTTGTTGTTTCATCTGAGCCAGCTTTTGAGCCATACTTTTCATGTTCTTGGCAGCTTTCTTTTGTTTTGCTGCGGCAGACTTGTTATCGCCTTTGTCCATTTTCTGTTGGGAATCTTTCTGGTCTTCGGAGATATCTTCTTGCTGTTGCTTATCTAAATCGAGAGGGTCTGAGTTTTTGACTTCGTTGTTAAGCTTATCAGCATCTTTCAAGTCTTTTTTCACCTCGTCAAACTCTTTACTTAGTTTTTCTTGCTCTTTTTTCAAGTCCTCTGTTTGTTGAGCCTTATCTTGACTTTGAGGCTTTTTACTGAGGTCTTCGTTTTTCTCAGCTAAATTTTCTTGCTTTTCGGCTTGTTTTTCAAGCTCTTTGATAGCTTTATCGAGTTTTTGTTCTACCTGAAGTTTCTTGAAAAGGTTTTGCATACGCTCAAGCTCCTTTTCAGTATTACGCTCTTTGTTTCGAAGTTTATCCATCTGCTCATTGATATGATTGTCTTCTGGATTTTTTTCTAACATTTTTTTCAATTCTTCGTAAAGCTTTTGCGTCTCAGGGTCCATCAATTGATTCATCATTTTCTGTAATGCTTCCATTTTTTGTTGCATTTCAGGCTTTTGCTCATTGAATCGCTGTTGTTTATCTGTTAGATTTTGATTTTGCTCTTGAAGCTTTTTGATTTCATTCATCAAATCTTCTTTTTTCTTGGCAATTTCTTCGATGAGCTTTTTATCTTGAAAATCTAGGTCTTTCTTATTTTTCAAACGATTTTCGAGCGCGGCTAATTCTTTGCGAAGCTTTTGGGCTTTTTCAAGCGTTTTATCTAGCTGAGCCTCCGTTTTATCAATAGAATTATCAATTTCTTTATTGATGTCATTTTTACTCGGAATCGTATAATTTAATAATTGCGAACGAGTCGATTTAGCGCCATTTACGCCATCATTGTCCCAAACTTGAACATAGTACTCGACTTTGTCCGAAGGATTTAATTTAAGGCTATCCATGGCCCATTGTTGATAAAATCCTTGAATCGATTGCGTTTTGTTGACTGGAATATTGAAACTGCGGTAGCTGCCGTTGTTTGGTTTCCCTTCACGCAAAATTTTATAGAATACCGCCAAACGACTTAAACCATAGTCATCTGCAATACTTCCGCCCAAAACCATATAGTTATAAAGCGTAGAATCTTTGTATTGCTCAAGACTGATTTGTGGATATTTATCGGGAATAACATTGAGATTAAAATCAATTCCTTGATTAGAAGTAGAATATTGATTTTTGAGAAAAACCTGATAGGCACTCGAACGAGTAGCTTTCAATCTAAAGTCATATCCCCCACCGAGCATTTTTTTCTCAGCAAAATATCTTTTCTTATCACCATCAAAAGCAAAAATAATCGAATCGGTATCTGTAACTTCAAAATTCCAATCGATAAGCGTGCCTTCGGGTACTGTGATATTACCCATATTTTGAAGTTGTTCATCAGGTTTGTTTAAATATGCAGGATAATGAAGTGTTACATCGAAGAACCCAAGGGTTGGTTTATTCACAACTTCTATCTCATAATTGCCAGATTTAAAGCCAGCTGCTTCAAAAGTAAAATCTGTATTGTCTTGTAATTTAGAAAAAGTAAAAGAGTAATGACGGCTGTCTATTGACTCCATTTTCATTTTTCTATCATTGACCAACACATAAACTGCATCAGGAATGGTGTTGCCACGAAGCGCCAGATTTACCGTGAAGTCTTCATTTTTGAACGCTTTCAAATTTTTGTTTCCTAGCTCAAAGCTAAACGGAGCTTCTTCTTGATACTCGTTTTTGAAATTGACAATACGTTCGGTACTCTTCGAAAAAAAGGCTGGATACATCAACAATAACCCAAAAATTACAACAGCTGGGGCGGCCATATATTTGAGGTATCGTTTGTTGTGATCAATCTTGATGGCGTCGGCAAAACGAATAATGGCTAATTGCTGCGATTTTTGAGCAATAGAGGCCATTAATAATTCATTTTGCTCATGACTCAATGCTTTTGAAAGCTGAAGGGTATTGAGTAATTTATCCGATACTTCAGGAAAGAATTTACCGATTTGATCAGCGGCAATTTCATCACTCAAGGGAGTTCTTTTTCCATAAAGAAATAACAATGGCTTGATGACCCAGAAAAATGTGGATAACCCAAACGCGAGAATAAAACCGAAGAAAAGTACTCCACGGAAGAATGAGCCGAAATGTCCAAAATATTCTAAGGTGTTGAATACCAGATAGGCAGACAAAATAACAGCCAAAGAAAAGATAGAACCTTTGACTAATCGATTGAGGTAAAACTTTCGTTTATATTCTTCAATGCGTGACGAAAGTGCGGCAATAGGAGAATTTGTCATAGTAATAAAATCATTTTGCGGATTATATGACCAGTACGAGTCCAATAATCATGCTGAAATGGAAATTGGTAAGTATTCCACATAAAGTTATCCACAAATTTATAAAATGTGGAAAACTTTATGTGGAGAATTGTTAATCTAACTCCACTACAGACGGACAATGGTCTGAATGTTTGGCTTCGGGTAAAATATAGGCACGAGTTAAACGGTCTTTCAATGGTAAAGTAGCGCAATGATAATCGATACGCCAGCCTAAGTTCTTGGCCCTCGCTCCTGCCCTAAAGCTCCACCAAGTGTAATGATGAGGCTCTGAATTGAAATGACGGAAGGTATCGATAAACCCACTTGCTAAAAACTGCCCCATCCACTCACGTTCTTCAGGTAAAAAACCAGAACTATTGGCATTGGATTTGGGATTGTGGATATCTATTGGTTGATGACAAATGTTATAATCGCCAGAAACAATAAGATTCGGAATTTGTACTTTCAAATCATTAATATATCCTTGAAAATCATCGAGCCATTGAAACTTGAATCCTTGTCGCTCGTCGCCACTCGAACCTGATGGCATATATACAGACATTAACGAAAAATCTTCAAAATCAGTACGAATGACACGTCCTTCATTGTCATAAGCTGCTATGCCACAGCCATATTCTACATGTTTGGGTAAAACTTTAGTAAAGATTGCTACGCCCGAATAGCCTTTTTTCTGAGCAGAATACCAATATAAGTGATATCCCAAATCTGTGAGAAGTTGCTTTTCTATTTGGTGTTCTTCTGCTTTTAATTCTTGTAAACAAATCATATCTGGATTGGCAGCCTGAAGCCACTCAATAAAGCCTTTAGAAATAGCCGAACGAATTCCGTTGACGTTGTAGGTAATGATTTTCATAAAACAAAAAGGATATTGTTGTTGAATATGCTGATTTAACAAACATTTTATCTCAAAGATAACCTTAAATCATGGCAAAGCCTCAATATTCTATGCTGGAAAGGATAGTTTTTGGTAGGAAAATAAAGACTGAAATTTTATTATATTCTAAGTAGGAAATAAACAAACTAAGGATTGCTATTTTGCATACATTTGCATACATGATGCTTTTCTGATAATTTTTGGCTACATCCTAGAGTACTACTCCATGCAGAAAGCATTTTTCATCCCAATTGTATTACCCAACATTTCTTTCATCCCTATTAATTACATTAAACTTTGACTATTAAAGAGTTACAAAACAAGTGCTTACATCTTAAAACATCGACCATGAAAAGGATAACTAAAATTCTACCTTTATTGACCATCTCGATTTTCACAAGTTGTTCATCCGAAGTATTACCGCCGCAAGTTGAGGTTCAGCCAACGACACCTCCAGTGGTCAATCCTCCTAGTACGACGGGTAATGAGACTTTATTACCGCCATTATATCCATTTTCTGATAAATCTTACTTTATCAAGGGAGAAAGCTCTGTTACTTCCAATGTAGATATTTCTGCCTTTTTTCAAGGAAATAATACTCCTAACCTAGGCACTATCGTCAATAATGGCGAAAAGCTAAATTTGATTGCTATGGGTGGAGGCTTGACTGCAGGCGTTCGCAATGGTGGATTGTATCGAGTTGGACAAATGACATCGTTTCCCAATCTTGTAGCATGGCAAATGGGAATGAATAATTTTCAAAGCCCTTTGTTTTCTGCTTCAGAGGCAAATGGAACAGGATATTTAGCCCTTGTCGATGATGGTTCCTCCTATCCTACTTGGAAGGAGGTAAAAAATAATGTAACAACAGTAAAAGCCGGTACGCCTCCAATATTGACTAAATATCAAGGTAATTCAGCGCAAAACTACGGTTTACCCGAGAATGGTGGACTTACCATTGCAGGTAGAGTGGTCAATACCGAAACGCTTGATTTATTAGGAAATAGATGGAGTATTGGAGGTGTTTTTGCCAGTCGCATCTTACCCGATGGGATTGACGATAAATCAGTATCATTGAGAGAGCAAATTTTAAAACAGCCCATTAACTTTTATCTATTGGAAGATGATAGTGATATGTTGATTTCGCTCATCAAAAATAATGGAAATGCTCTCAGTTCTTATGGGTATGAAAGGTACACGAATGGTCCCAAAATATTAGAAAAAACAATTGAACTGTTGTATGAAAAGGCGAAAGCGGACAAAGGAGTAGTCTTTACTTGGCCAATTATCACCGATTTAGCATATTTTAATTGGTACACCTTGGAAGATTTAAAAACTAAAGCAAAAAGTATTTCTATTAATGGCAATTCAACAGATATGTTGTTTATCCCAAGTCAAACAGTAGATATTTTGTTCAGAAATCTTAAAAAAGGCGATGATGTGTTTACCGTATTGCCCACTTCCACCTTCTTGAATACTCAGATATTGAACAATAATACCCAGTTTATAAAACAGTATAACGAAAGAATTAAGACATTGGCAAAAGAAAAAGGATTGGCAATTGTAGATTTAGAGAAAATTTATCATCAAATCCACCTCAACCAATATGTTTCGGCTGATGGTTTTAAAATCGACGGAGGAACACGAGGAAACTTCTTTTCAGCAGATGGTATTTATCCTACAGCTATCGGTCAGGCAGTCATCGCCAATGAGGTAATAAAAGCCATCAATCAAACTTACAATGCTACTATTCCTCAGATTAATTTGCTTGCATATAGCAAATTGGTTGGAACAGAATAGATAGGCTTTAAGCCACAAGCACAAGATAAAAGCATATTCATGGTTACCTGAGAAATACTTTTATCTTGTGCTCACAACAAATAGCTTATGCCTATAGTAAGTAAAATTAAAATATTGGGCTTTGGGTATTCTGTGAATTAAGGCTTTAGCTATTTTTAAACTATTTGCCTGATGCCTTAACTATTAAAAACCTCTTTTTCGAAATACTCAATTACGTGAGCTTTTAGAAGTTTTTCTTGTTCCAATAGATTCACAAAAGGTAAAGGTTGAACCAGTTTCCAATGTGGCCAGCCATCTTGGTCGGTGCCTTCAAGCTCATATATACCCGAAAAACTAAGCACTTTACAAATGGCAATGTGCATAAGGTCTTGTTTTTCTTCTTTGGTAAAAAAACGATGTCCTTTTCCTAGCTCTTGTACTCCGATTAAAAAAAGTACAGAATTAAGATCAGAAGGACGTTTTTCCATCATTCTTTCAAGTTTATCCAGAAGAATATCCCATTCCTGAGACAGATTTTCTAATTCTATATCCATGGTATTGAGAAAATACGGTTTGATTTATAATAGAACCGTTTTTCTGTTTATTGTTCTTGTTGTAAAGCTTCCCAATACTCAACAGCACGGCGTAAATGAGGAACAACGATTGTACCGCCTATCAAAGTAGCTACTGAGAAAATTTCTTGAACTTCAGCATCCGTTACGCCCAACTCAAAGCATTTGCCCAAATGATATTTGACACAATCATCGCAACGCAAAACCATAGAACAAGCCAAGCCCATCATCTCTTTAGTTTTTTCTGATAATGCACCCTCTGCGTAAGTATTGGTATCTAAATTGAAAATACGTTTGATTACTTTATTATCACCGGCTAAAATTTTTTCGTTCATTTTAGCTCTGTAGTCGTTAAATTCTGTGACTAAGCTCATAATAGTATTGTTTGTTTCTGAAAAAAATCGTTAATTCATATAAAAGAACGCTAATTTACTAATAAAAAGCGCAAAGTCTATTACACCTAATATTCAACACCGATGACACCTAACATGTTCAAAGCATTTCTTCAACTGCTATTCCCAGATGTATGTGTAGCTTGTAAAGAGCCGCTAGTATCCCAAGAAAAACATCTTTGTACCGACTGCATGTTTGATTTACCCAAAACAGACTCTCACAAAGGGATGTATCATGTTTTGGTGAATCGTTTTGCAGGTAGAATTATGCCCCGATATCAATTTGCCTATCTCAAATTTAAGAAAGCTAGTAATGTTCAACATATCATGCATGCCATCAAATATGGAGGCAATCAAGAGTTAGGTCAAATGCTTGGAAGATGGTTTGGGGCTGAGCTAGAAAAGGTAGGTCTGGCAAATACTTTTGATGTTTATATCCCAATTCCACTGCATAAAAAACGGCAATTAGAACGAGGTTACAACCAGTCAACATGCATTGCGGCAGGCTTGGCTGAAAGTTTGGGGGGAATAGTGTTGGAAAATGCAGTACAACGGGTAAGAGCCACGGAGTCACAAGTACGAAAAAAGCGTATGGAACGATTTGAAAATGTTGAGAAATTGTTTGAAGTAGTAGCACCTGAAATGCTTGAAAATAAAAGAATCGTAATTGTGGATGATACCCTGACTACAGGTGCCACCATAGAGTCATGTTTTGAGGCTATAAAGGCAGTAAATCCCAAAGAAATCTCAATTATGGTACTTGCATGTGCAGAACAATAAAAAAAGGGCTTAAAATCGAAATTTCAAGCCCTTTTCAAAATGAATAATCTTATTTATTAGTACCAGCACGAATCATCGCACATCTGAAACCAATAGTTGATGTTGATGAATCTTGGTCGAGGAATCTACGAGTACCAGGAGCTAGCCAATAAGCTACATCGGCCCATGAACCACCTTTGTAAACTCTTGAATGGTTGTCAATTAAAGAGTTATTATTTTTTCTATCGTAGTTTTTGGCATTATCCATAAAATCATTTCTACGAATAGGGTTCAAGTCGTTCATATCCTCGTAAGACAGTGGGCGATACAAGTCAAATACCCACTCATTCACGTTACCAGCCATTTGGTACAAACCGAAGTCATTTGGTGGATAGTAATATACTTCAGTTGTAATAATAGCTTTATCGTTGCTTTTACCAGCAATACCAGCATAGTCACCACGACCACGTTTGAAGTTAGCTAACATTTCACCTTTGTGCTTACCTCTTGCCAAACGCATAGAAGGGCCATCCCAAGGATAAATACGCTGATTTACTTGGTTTTCATCTTCATATTGCGTTCCAATCATGGCTTTTGCGGCATATTCCCACTCAGCTTCTGTTGGAAGGCGGTAAGCAGGCAATACAATTCCTGATTCGATTGGAAGGCGTTGACCAGCAGAGAATGCAGGAGCGGCTTTTACTTCAGCACCAGCAGCTTTTCCTTTTCTTTTGGTGGTAGACTTCTTACCTTTTTGGTTTTTCATGGCTAAGTCATTATTGACCGCCGCGGTACGCCAAGTACAATAGTCTGTAGCCTGAGTCCAAGAAACACCTACCAAAGGATACATACGGAAGCCAGGATAACGAAGATATTGCTCAACGTAAGAGTCGTTGAACGCTAATTCGTCTTTCCAAACTAGGGTATCTGGAAGCGCAGACTCATAAAACTCTTGTGAAGAGTCTTTTTGAATAGCATTGAGATATTCGAGGTAGTGAACGTTAGCAATTTCTGTTTCATCCATGTAGAATGACTGCACAGAAACGGTTCTTTCCAAGTTGTCACGAGTGTTGATAACATCTTCTTCAAGAGCACCCATCGTAAAACGTCCACCTTCGATAAACACGAGGTTAGGACCGGTAGGCTGGCCTTTGAATTTTTTATCAACTTGGAATCCTCCTTTTTTGTTGTAGGTAATACCAGTAGCAGTACTGTTTTTACCTAGCTTAACACTATTCGGCTTTTTGCTTTTGCAACTGCTTACGAGGGCTAGACCCAAGAATAAAACAGCTACTGATTTGATAGACAACTTCATTTCTTAAATACTTGGATTGTCGTTGTATAAATATTTAATACTAAAATCTGATTTTTGATTAAACACAAAATTAGTGTTTTTGATATAAAAAGCGCTGTAGATACCCAATTTGTTTGCTCATTTGAGCGATGTTTAGGGAAATAAAGCCTAAATACTATCCTCGAGAGTATATGTCGGTCAGAATTGTTTGAAGTTCGTCAATAGAAGTGACTTTATCAAAGCTAAGGATTAATCGCCCTTTCGCTTCTTTGAGCGAACATTTTTTGGGGTTGACTTTCACATAATCAAGAATCTTGCCAAAAACACTTGATTTATAATACCTTTCATTCTGTGAGGAAACGAAGAAACAACGTAGGTTATTATTTTTTAACATAATTTTTTCGATTCCAAGAACTTCTGCTTTCCATCGTACACGAACTATCTCAATCATATCCTTCACTTCAGGGGGAATTGGGCCGAAACGATCGTTGATGGCACGTTGAAAATTTTGTAATTCTTCTTCTGATTTCATGTCGTCGAGCTGGGTATAGAGCGACAATCTTTCAGAAATCGAGGTCACATAGTTTTCAGGAATTAAAACTTGCATATCGGTTTCAATTTGACAATCTACCTTCAATTTGTTGGTCGATTCTGCCAAATCTTGCTCAAATAAAGCTCTAAACTCATTTTCTTTCAATTCTTGAACAGCTTCATCTAGGATTTTATGATACATTTCGTATCCCAAATCATTAATAAAACCACTTTGTTCGGCACCAAGCAAGTTTCCTGCTCCACGAATATCCAAATCTCGCATAGCTACCTTGAAGCCATCTCCTAAATCAGAGAACTCTTCCAGTGCACTCAGTCGCTTGCGTGCGTCTGTTGTAAGTAACGAGAGCGCAGGTGTGAGTAAATAACAAAATGCTTTTTTGTTGGAACGCCCTACCCTACCCCTCATTTGGTGCAAATCTGATAGACCAAAATGGTTGGCGTGATTGATGATGATCGTGTTGGCATTTGGAATATCGATACCCGACTCGATGATATTAGTAGAAACAAGCACATCATAATGACCTTCGATAAAATTCATCATCACTTTCTCAAGTTTATCCCCTTCCATCTGACCATGTGCAATTCCTACTTTGGCATCTGGCACCATTCTAAGTATGCTATTTCCAATGCTTTCTAACTCTGCCACTCGATTATGAACAAAATATACCTGACCTCCACGTTTTAATTCGTAGCTAATGGCATCGCGAAGTAATTGATCGCTAAGAACGTGAAGCTCGGTGGTAACTGGTTGACGATTTGGTGGCGGAGTTGCAATAACTGACAAATCACGTGCCCCCATAAGTGAAAAATGCAAAGTACGTGGAATAGGTGTTGCTGTAAGTGTTAGCACATCTATGTTCACACGCATTTCTTTAAGTCGATCTTTAACTTTTACGCCAAATTTTTGTTCCTCATCAATAATCATTAAACCCAAATTTTTGAAGGTAACATCCTTATTCACAATACGATGTGTGCCAATCAGGATGTCGGTTTCACCATTAGCTACACGTTTGAGGGTTTCTTTGATTTGTTGTGTCGATTTAAAACGGTTGATATATTCTACACGACATGGAAAGTTTTCTAGGCGGTCGCGGAAGGTACGGAAATGTTGCATAGCCAAAACGGTAGTAGGTACCAAAATCGCCACTTGTTTGGAGTCTGCGACAGCTTTAAATGCCGCACGAATAGCCACTTCGGTTTTTCCGAAGCCTACATCACCACAAACTAACCTATCCATAGGGTTTGGTTTTTCCATATCAGCTTTTACATCAGCCGTAGCTTTTGCCTGATCTGGTGTATCTTCATAAATAAAAGAAGATTCTAATTCTGCTTGTAGGAAACTATCTTTTGAAAATGCATATCCTTGTGCCAAACGACGCTGAGCGTAAAGAGCAATCAATTCTTTGGCAATGTCCTGAACCTGTTTTTTGATACGGGACTTCTTGTTTTCCCATTCAGGAGAACCCAATTTTGACATGGTTGGTGGTCCACCTTCTTTGCCTGAGAACTTTGAAATTTTGTGCAAAGAGTGGATAGATACCATCAAAACGTCGTTGTCCCTAAAAATCAGACGAATAGCTTCTTGTTCAGACTCCCCAACTTGGACTCTATCAAGACCTGCAAAACGTCCAATGCCGTAATCCACGTGGGTCACATAATCGCCCACTTGCAAGGTACGAAGCTCTTTTAGGGTAAGCGCTTTGGATTTTGAATATTTGCTTTTTTCTTTGAAACGGTGAAACCTATCGAATATTTGGTGGTCGGTATAGCAAACAATTTTGTTTTGCTCGTCTATGAATCCCTCTCTAAGGCCAATAGTAATTGGCTGAAAACGCACATTGGAGTCGATTTCTTCAAAAATCGTGGTCAGTCGTTCTAACTGACGTTGTGATTCGGAGGTAATGATATTTGTGAAGTAAAAACTCTGATATTCACGAAGATTATCCGCCAATCGCTTAAAATCCTTGTTGAAAGATGGTTGTGCTTTGGCTTGATAGATAAGTTTCTCAGATTTTTCTTTAAAATAAAATCTACGCCCAAACTCTGTGATGCCGAATGCTTTGATTAAGTTTAAAAAACTTCGTCGAGATTCGAATAATTGGTTTGGATCCGATACAACCTGAATTCCTCCACTTTTGGCAAGGATTTGCTGAAGGCTTTGTTCTACCTTTTCAAAACATTTCTGTACTACTTCCAGAGCATGTTCTAGGTCTTTGAACCAAATGCGGGTATCTGGTGATAAAAACTGGAAAAATGGTTCGCGAGTTTCTTGAACTAATTTGGTCTGAACATCTGGAATAATATTAATTTTCGAAACAGATTCAATCGAAAGCTGAGATTCTGGGTCGAAAGTTCGGATACTTTCAATTTCGTTCCCAAACAAATCAATTCTGTAAGGAAGCTCGTTCGAAAAGCTAAAAACATCTACTATTCCACCACGGATAGAAAATTGCCCTGCTTCGTACACAAAATCAGTTTTTTCGAAATCATAACTTAGTAAAACTTCTGCCAAAAAGTTGGTATCCAACTGTTCGTTCAAAGACACCGTAAGTGTATTTTTCATCAAAGAACGCTTGTTGATAACTTTCTCAAAAAGCGCTTCTGGATAAGATACAATGATATGTCCTTTATTGGTATTGTTGTTGATTTTACTTAAAACCTCAGCTCTCATCAAAACATTTGCGTTATCAATATCTTCATACTGATAGGCTTTTTTGTATGACATCGGAAAAAGCATTGGCACTTCTTCTCCCAGAAGACTTTGCAGGTCGTTCAGGAAATAGACAGCTTCTTCGCGGTCTTCCAACACAAATAAGTGGTCTTGTTGAGGGTTAAGCTGATGTATTGCGGAAGCAATAACAGCGTCGAGACTACCCGAAAGCCCCTTTAACTGGACTTGAGGATACTTTTCTCGGTTTTTGATTTGCTCCGAAATAGTTTGCACAACGCCATCTTCACGGTAGAGCTTCAGGAAATCTTTAACAAGCATGATTGAAAATAAAGCTAGGGTCTGTTTTTATCGTAAGGTAAGAGTTTTTCAGTTCAGAAAAACACAATTAGCCACAAAGGCTCAAATACCGAATATTTGAGCCTTTGTGGCAATCATTTCACAAAAATAACTGTAAAAAAGAGTAAATAGTTTTTAATTCTTCAGAATCTCAAATTCTACACGTCTGTTTATGGCCTGATTTTCTGGAGTATCATTCGCTACTTTGGGACGGTTTTTACCATATCCTTTTGCTATAATTCGCTCAGGAGCTACGCCAAAAGCGATGAGTTGGTTACGAACTACATCTGCACGCTCTTGCGAAAGTCGGTTATTGACCTCATCGCTACCCACATTATCGGTATGCCCACTGATTTCAACATTGATTTTGTTCTTTTTGATAAATTCAGCGATACGCTTCAATTCTGGAGTTGACTCAGACTGTAGAGCTGCTTTCCCAAATTCAAAGAAAATGTTATTCATCGTTATCTTCGTACCAGCTTCGATTGGAGCAACGGTGATATCTTTTCCTTCTATTTCAAGGTATTTTCCTGAAATTTTACTCAAGTCAATATTCTGAGAAGTTCCTACAAAACCATCGATTTTGGTTGTAATACCATAGTTCTTACCATAAGGCAATACGATTTTGTAAATACCAGTCAGCGGGTCTGGACTGGCTTGACCTAATTCTTTTCCTGTGGTCAAATCTTCATAAATGACTTTGGCATTTTTAGGTACTTTCCCTGTTTTGCTATCAATCACTTTCCCTGCAACAAGGACAACAGGTTCTGATTTGGTAGCGTCGGGTGCGGGTTGATTTTTGGTGTTTTTGGTATTTGGTTTGTTTGTAGCCACCACAGGCTCATTACCTGCCTGTATAGGTGATGTTGTACCAGCATCAAGCTTCAAACGAAAAATATCCTTTTTACCAAGAGAGCTTTTTCCAGAAATAAAATAAGCATAATCACCAGAGGCTGGAATCGTGTAATAGGCATCATATTCATCGGTATTGATAGGTTCGCCGATGTTTTGAGGCTCTGTCCAGTTGATCCAAGTCTCATCTTTACGTTTACAAACATAAATGTCATTACTACCTTTTCCGCCTTCTCTGTTACTAGAAAAATACAACGTTTTACCGTCGGCCGCCAAAAAAGGAGTAGTTTCGGTAAAGTTGGTATTGATATCATCGCCCAAATTCATGGGTTCAGACCAAGTTCCATCATCTTCTAAAAAAGAAGCATAGATATCATCTTCGTCAGAGTTTTTCTTTTCTGAAAAAGCCATTAATAAAACCTTTCCATCAGCAGACAAGAAGCCATGCTCGTTTTTGCCTCGACTTAGTTTTTCGTATTTGGGAATGTCCAATTTGCGAGGAAGTCCCCAGCCTCCTTCAAGTTTTTTGGCGATAGAAAAACCTCGTGTTTCGTACTGACCGTTTAAATAAGCACCTTTCATGAGAATAGTTTGCCCATCGGGAGAGATACTCAGAATACTATTGTACTGATCTCTATTAAGGTTTTCGGACATACGTCTTGCAGGTGTCCATGCGCCCATGGTATTTTCGGAAAACCAAATATCTTGGGAGCCTGCAATTTGTTCCGAACCACTAACCCCATATTTGTTTTGAGGGTGGTTTTTACGTCCAAAATAAAGGGTTTTACCATCTGGAGACATAACTGGCCCCAGTTCTGAGTATTCAGTATTGATAGCAGTACCAAGGTTTTCGGGTTTGTTTTGAGCCATCAAGAATGCAGATGGTATACACAACAAAACGATAGCCAACGAAGTATAGAGTTTCATGAAAATAGCCAATATTAAAGGGTTTATGTCATAGGCAAACGAACAAAGCTACGCATGTATTGTTAGGCTTTATTCACCCATTTACCAACAGGAAAATCTGGATATTCAGCTTGTTCCATACGATTGAGGAGGCTTTCGAGACTATCATCAATCATGAGCATATCAAAATTAGTTTGCTTTAAGAAACCTTCTTTCACCATTTTATGAATCATTTCGATTAATGGGTCATAAAAGCCATTGACATTAAGCAGACCAACTGGCATTTGGTGAAGTCCTAATTGTTTCCAAGTAAGTATTTCAAAAAGCTCATCGAGCGTTCCCCATCCGCCTGGCAAAGCTACCACTGCATCTGAAATTTCAGCCATCAATTGCTTGCGCTGGTGCATGGTTTCCACAATGTGAATGTGCGTGAGACCTTTGTGTTGTACTTCAAATTTTTCCATAAAAGAAGGGATTACACCAATCACCTCTCCCCCATTTTCGAGTACTGCATCGGCGATTATCCCCATAATACCAACGCTACCTGCACCGTAAACAAGCGTTTTGTTTTTTTCTACTAAAAGCTTGCCAGCAGCAATAGCTGTATTTTTATAAATCTCATCGAAGCCAACAGATGCTCCGCAATACACCAAGATATTTTTCATGTTCAGAGTATACGAAAAAATGTTTATTGTTGAATAAAGTCTCACAAAATAACAGTTTTTAAACTCTCATGATAGCTATTTTTTGAAAATATCACGTAAAGCTGCTTCTGGGTCATCATATAAAAATGTAAAAGAAGTTTCCTGTTTGAGCTTATTGTTGAGTACTTTATTGCCTCCTAGAACAATAGACGCCATTTCTCCAAAAATGGTCTTTAGTACAAATGATGGCACATTTGGTAGCCATAATGGGCGTTTTAATACGCTTGCCAAAATCTGATTGAACGTTCGGTTGTTGATAGGATTGTCTGCAACTGCATTGAAAACACCTTGAACAGTAGGGGTAAATAGTGCATGGATAAAGAGTCTGCAAAGGTCATCAATATGTATCCATGAGAGAATTTGTTCGCCTGTACCTAGTGGTGCACCAAAGCCAAATTTGGTTGGCAGAGCCATTTTGGGCAGTGCTCCCCCTTTGTCAGAAAGTACAATACCAATGCGGAGTTTAGTCGTTCTGATACCGAGGTTTGCTATTTGGTCAGCGGCTTTTTCCCAAAGAATACAACACTCGGCAACGAAGTCATTGCCTGCTTGAGACTCTTCGGTAATGATAGCACTCCCAGTATCTGCGCCGTAAAATCCAATTCCTGATGCTGATACAAACCCTTGAATATTATGTGGAATCATTTGGAGTTTTTGGGCAATCAGCGCCATTGATTTTGTTCGAGAATCAATGATTTCTTTTTTGCGTTCGGGTGTCCAACGCTCGTCTGCAATACCTGCACCTGCCAAGTGGATGATATAGTCAGCCCCGCGAAGAGCCTCCTCATCAATGATTCCTTTGTCTATATCCCAAACGAAAGTTTTTACGTTTCCTCTCTGTTGAGCTTTGCGACTCAGATGCCAAACCGAATGCCCTTGTTCAATTAGTAGCTCAGTAAGCCGTGTGCCCACAAGCCCAGTTCCGCCAGTGATTAGTATGTTCATTAGTTTAGTTTTTTACAAGAGAATAAAAGAATTGATAAGAAAAATGAAGATACAGCATATCTCAATAAAATAAACAACAAAAGGAATCTAATGGTTATATTGAATCTTATTTAGTGTTAATTAGTTGATTTTTAGATTTTTATTTTTTTGATTGAATGTTCGGTTGTGATTTGTCGGAAATAATTAAATTCCAAAATATCCTTTTGGTAAATTTATAATCTTATAAACATGGCTATTTTTTACTGGATGGGGAATAGGCGAGTGCCTACAAACCTTAGTACTTAGTTTCGGTTTTTACTCAAAGAGAAAATAAGTATAGAATGAAATAGATTGAACGTTCGAATATCTTAATTTTAAGGAATTAGAACACAAATAGATATATACAAACCTAGGCACTTTTGGTTATTAGACATAACGTGGGCCGAAATCGTGATTGAGATTATTTGTAAAAAAATGTATATATTCGACCAATTAAGTATTGTCTAAAACGACTCAAAAACCAAACTATTTCTTAGTTATAAACATGAACTAAGACCCTAAAACTGCAAGCAATGAAATTACATATCCGAAATTTTTTATCCATGTTTGATGTCTTTGGAATTGTGGAGAGAGACCCTTTTGGTAATTCGATGTTTCTGAAAAGAATCATCATGTTTACCTTAGGTTGGATAACTTACGGAAGATTGAGAGTTTATAATAAAACCAAAATTAGTGGAACAGAACACCTCGAAAATTTACCACAAACAGGAGTTCTTTTTCTTTCAAATCACCAAACCTATTTCATGGATGTGATTTGCTTGTATCATGTTTTTTTTAGTATCAAATGGGGCTTCAAAAATTCGATAAACTTTCCCATTTATTTATTGGCTCCTCGGTCGCGCCTGTTTTATGTGGCAGCTTCAGAGACGATGAAAGAAGGTGGATTATTGCCAAAGATTTTTTCTCAAGCTGGAGCTATTTTGGTGAATCGTTCATGGAGAGCCAAAGGGCATGATGTGAAAAGAGAATTGGATACTGCCGCAAACGACAAGGTTGGATTAGGTTTAAAATACGGTTGGGTGGTTAGTTTTCCGCAAGGAACAACTACACCTTACGCTCCACTTCGTAAAGGAACAGCGCACTTGATAAAAGCACATAATCCCATTGTAGTACCTGTGGTAATCAACGGTTTTAGAAGAGCCTTTGACAAAAAAGGACTTTTGTTTAAAAAACGTAATACAACGCTTTCGGTAACATTCAAAGCCCCAATTCAATTTGACCCTAATATGCCAGTTGAAGAGATGATGGATATTTTGCGTGAGCAGATAGAACAAAAAATACCTGTCGAAAAATTGAAGTGGAGAAGAGAAGAATAAGACTATGCTAAGCAAAACTCAGGGAATTGTCATCAACTACGTGAAGTACAAGGAAAGTTCGATTATTGCTAAAGTCTATACTAAGGAGTTTGGCATACAATCGTACATTGAAAATGGCGTAAGAAGTGCAAGAGCCAAAAACAAAATAGCACTTTTTCAGCCACTCACTTTACTCGACCTTGTGATATACCATAAGGAAGGAAAGGATATTCATCGTATTGCAGAAATCAAATGTAATCATCCGTTCGAATCGATTCCTTATGAGATAGCAAAATCATCGGTAGCGATTTTTGTCACCGAGATTTTGACCAAAACGCTACGTGAAGAAAGCCCGAATGAACAACTGTTCGAGTTTGTAGAGCAATCAATCTTGTGGCTAGATGGTGCTAATAAGCACTTTGAATGCTTTCATATTCAGTTTTTATTGTCAATGACAGCGTATTTAGGTTTTTTGCCTGAAACACTTGAAGAGATGGAAGAGGAATTGAGCTTGTATGGATACCCTTTGACCAAAGGAGCTAAGGCTGGGCTTCAACTCCTTTGGGGTTTGGAATATGGAGAAGTACCAAGAATAGATCGTCATTCAAGAAATGAAATGGTAGAGATACTATTGCACTGGTATAAAATACATTTGGAGACTTTTGGAGAGATAAAATCTTTGGCTGTTCTCAAAGAGATATTACACTAGATTTTGCGCTTTAATTCAAAGTGTTTACCCAAATACAAGCGACGCACTTGCTCGTCCGAAGCAAGGTCTTCGGGTGTACCTGATTTTAAAATTTTCCCTTCAAATAACAAATAAGCACGGTCAGTAATCGACAATGTTTCGTCTACGTTGTGGTCGGTAATAAGGATACCAATATTGCGATATTTGAGCTTGGCTACGATACCTTGAATTTCTTCTACAGCAATAGGGTCCACTCCTGCGAAAGGCTCATCTAACAAAATGAATTTTGGGTCAACAGCCAAGGCACGGGCAATTTCGGTACGACGACGCTCGCCTCCAGATAGTACTTGTCCAAGGTTTTTGCGAACATGAGTCAATGAAAATTCTTCTAGCAATTGCTCTGTTTTTTCTTTTTGCTCTTTTTTAGAAAGTTTAGTTAATTCCAAAACTGCTAAGATATTTTCTTCAACCGATAGCGTTCTGAAAACAGATGCTTCTTGAGCCAAATAGCCAATCCCCAAACGTGCACGCTTGTACATGGGCAAGTTAGTCACATCCAAATCATCGAGATATACTTTTCCAGAATTGGGCTTTACCAAACCTGTTGCCATGTAAAACGAAGTCGTTTTACCAGCACCATTAGGACCTAGCAAACCTACAATTTCGCCTTGTTCTACTTGGTAGCTTACATTGTTGTTGACCAAGCGCTGACCATATTTCTTTACAAGATTTTCTGTTCTTAGTAGCATAATTGCTGTGGCAAAATTCTTTGAAATAAACCTGCCGTTTTTATCTATGAATTAAAATAGAATACGATGTTTAGGAAAAAACACAAACTGAAAGCCACTGTGCTTTTCCATGCATTTTAGGATTCAAACTTAATATCTTTCAACATCAGTTGAAAACTCTTTTTCCCTTGCCACTCGTTGATTTCGATGGTATAACAAATAGAGCAAGTTTTAACTTCTAATAATTTATCAAAAAAGTCTTCAACCATGCCAAAGCCTACACAGGTAAAAGCCGCTGAACCTTCTTGAAATGCTTGAAACTTCAGATGCTTTTCCTTCATTTTGATAGGAGCCCCATATAATTGTACTTTGTGACTTACAAAAACAGGTGTCATATTTTGAGGACCGAAGGGCGCCATTTGACTCATAATACGATAAAACTTGTCTGTAATAGCTGATAGTGGCAAGGCTAAGTCTATTTCTATCAGCGGAGAAAGCTGTTCTTGTAAAATTTTTCGAGAAACAACTTCTTCAAATTTTCTTCTAAAATTTTCAATTTGATTAAGCTCTAACGTCAAACCAGCTGCAAAAGTGTGTCCGCCAAATTGAATCAAATGCTCAGAGCATTCTTCAATGGCGTCATACACATCAAAGCCTGGCACTGAGCGTGCCGAACCAGCGGCATTGCCATGTGATTCTGTCAAGATAATGGTAGGACGATGATATTTTTCGATACATCTACTGGCTACAATTCCAATTACACCTTTATGCCAAGTTTCATTAAATAACACCGTACTTTTGGCGGCAATCAAATCACTATTTTGGGCAATCATTTCCAAAGCCTCGGCTGTAATAGATGAATCAAGTCCTTTGCGGTCGGTATTATGTTGACCAATCACACGGGCAAACTCCTCAGCTTTTTGTTCGTCCTCAGATAACATTAGGTCAACAGCATCGTATGCATGGCGAATTCTTCCTGCTGCGTTGATTCGTGGCCCTAATCCAAATACCACTTTGGTAATATCCATTTTGCCTTCCAGCGAAGCGGATTTAATCAATGCTTTTAGCCCCGTTCGTGGATGGGTATTGAGTTGTTGTAAACCATAAAAAGCCAAAACTCGGTTTTCACCCACAATTGGTACAATATCACAACTAATACTCGTCACAACCAAATCCAAATAGGGCAACAACAAATTGACATCAATATCTTTAACTTGACAATAAGCTTGTAACAATTTAAAACCCACGCCACAACCTGTTAATTCCTTGAAAGGATATAGACAGTCTTCACGTTTAGGGTCAAGTACCGCTACCGCATCTGGCAGCTCGTCGCCTGGTCGGTGGTGGTCACATATAATAAAATCTACGCCATGTTCTTTTGCCCAAGCTACCTTATCAACAGATTTGATTCCACAGTCGAGGCTTACAATGAGAGCAAAACCATTTTCGGCGGCATATTCAATCCCTTTTTGTGAGACGCCATATCCTTCGGCATAACGATCGGGAATATAAAATTCAATATTCTGATGAATATACTTTTGCAAAAATCCATAAAACATAGCAACCGAAGTAGTACCATCTACATCATAATCACCATAAATTAGTATTTTCTCATTTTGCTCAACGGCTTTACTCAATCGCTCAACGGCGATGGCCATGTCTGCCATCAAGTACGGGTCGTGTAAATCTGATAAGCTAGGACGAAAAAAATGCTTAGCTTCATCAAATGTACCAACGCCTCGCTGACCCAACAAGGTAGCGATTTCATAACTCACACCTAATTCTTTTGATAGGGTATCTACTATTTCTGAAGAGGGTAATTTTTTATAATTCCAACGTTTTTCGACCATGGATTGATGACTGTGGATAACAAGATGTTGATTATTAAAGAACAAAGTTATACTTAAATATAGGAGACTTGCAAAGAAGGACTGTGACTATAAGATTTTTTAAGAAATTCACACTTCATACTTTGCACTTTTGCACTCAATTTTCAATCATTAACAAGTTTATTTTCTATGAAAAGATTATTTATAATTTTATCGACACTTTGTTGGTTGAGTCTCAATCTACAGGCTCAGAAAAGTACCTCTCCCAATTCTTTGCAGGAACGAATGGAATGGTTTCAGGATGGAAAGCTGGGCGTATTTATCCATTGGGGCATCTATTCTGTAAAGGGAGTAGATGAAAGTTGGAGCTTTTATAACCACAAAATCTCATACAAAGACTATATGGCTCAACTAAATGGATTTACGGCAAGTAAATATAATCCTGAAGAATGGGCAGCTTTAATTAAAGATAGTGGCGCAAGATACGCCGTAATTACTACCAAGCATCATGATGGCGTGGCACTGTGGCCAACCAAAGAAAAACATTTTAGTACTTTAAAAAACACTCCAGCCAAAAGAGATTTGATAAAGCCATTTTTTACTGCTCTTGAAAAACAAGGTATTAAAAAAGGAGCCTATTTTTCTCTAATTGATTGGAGCCATCCAGATTACCCTGCTATTCTGAGAGATAGTAATCGATACAAAATGCAAGATGATTTGGCTCGCTGGGGACGCTTCAAAACTTTTGCACATAATCAGATAGATGAATTACTGGCTAATTATAATCCAGATCTTTGGTGGTTTGATGGCGAATGGGAACATAGTTCGAAGGAATGGGAATCTGAAAAAATCAAAGATAAAATACTAAAAGCTCAACCTTGGGCTATTGCCAACGACCGACTTTTGGATTTTGGACATTATGAGACTTATGAGCAAACCATCCCTCCTACCCGACCAAAGAAGTTTCCTTACTGGGAGGCTTGTATGACTTCTAATCTCAACTGGGGATATCACCCTGACGATACCAATTACAAAACCCCATTTCAGGTTATCTCAATCTTTGCAGATGTGATTAGTAATGGTGGAGTTTACCTATTTGATATTGGGCCTAAAGAGGACGGTACAATTCCTGCCGAACAAGTTCATATTTTGAAAGAACTAGGAAAATGGAATAAGAAACACGAGGAGGCTATTTTTGGTACTGTGGCGGGTATCGAAGCAGGACATTTTTATGGGCCTACAACGTTGTCTAAAGATTCAACTACTTTGTATTTGTTTTTACAACCACAATCTTCAGGGCAAGTCATGTTGAAAGGATTGAATAATAAAATCAATAAAATCAGAGTCGTAGGAACAAATCACGAACTAACTCATCAAGTACAAAGCAAAATGACTTGGGGTAATGTGCCAGGGATTGTATTCATTGATGTTCCTGCAAAAGTAAATGATACTTATATGACTGTCTTGGCGCTAGAACTCGAAAAACCGATTAGTATTTATAAAAGCGATGGAGAAAAATAGGGGCTAATTTGAAGATGTGTCAATTTGGAGATTTGAAAATGTGTTAAATTTTTGGCTTGAGTCTATTTTCAAAAAGTGATTTTCCAACTGTTTAACATAAAAGGCGTTCGAAAAACTAATTTCGAACGCCTTTTATGATACTATAAAACCTATTTAGAAGTAAAGTATTACGTCTCTACGAGCCTTGATTATTCAAAACTCCGCACTCAAAACTCAACACTCACTAGACTCCTTCAGCTACTACTTCTTTTACGTCAGGAACCATTCTTGTCAAAAGGTTTTCGATACCAGCCTTCAAAGTCATCGTTGAAGAAGGGCAACCCGAGCAAGAACCTTGAAGCAATACTTTTACGGTACCTTCATTGAATGAGTGAAAGCTGATAGCGCCACCGTCTGATTCAACAGCAGGGCGTACATATTGGTCAAGAACTGCTTTGATTTTGATAACAGTATCCGAATCAGGCTCGCCCGAAGGATTTGTTTCGTGTGCTTTTATCGTTGATTGAGCAAAAACTTCTTTTTTATCCTCGAAGAATTTTTTCAAAAACTGCTTCAAGTTGAATAATTCATCTTCCCATTTCGTTTCTTCATCCTTGGTTACCGTCACAAAGTTGGAAGAAATAAATACTCTTTTTACAAAATCAAAACCAAATAACTCAACCGCTAGAGGTGAGTTTTTTTCTTCCGAAATTGCATCCGAAGGTGTTGCATAATCGAAAGAAGCACCTTCTGGAACTAATTCAAAGTTTAAGACAAACTTCATTGAATTAGGGTTCGGAGTTGATTCTGTATAAATAAATATCTGAGATTTTAACATGATGCCTGTTTAGTTTGATTAGCTATTATGGTTGTTATAACAAAGGATGTCCAAAATTAGTTTGCAAAGTTTGATAATTGCGAATGCTTTCTTTCAAAAATTTGATTTTTGATACAAATCTTACAGAATAATCTGATAATGAGACTGTAGACTAATTGAGGGTAAAACGATTACATTGGGGAGGATTTATTGAATAATAAACTAAAGTTTGTGTTTATTAAAGGTTTTTTCAGTGCTTTTGCCTAGAGGATTCAAATAAGTTAAGGTATTGTTAATGAGAATCTTTTCTATCAAAAAACAAGAATTTATCGTACTTTTGTTAAGTTTTTTTCTGAAAAAAGATACCTGCTTTAGAAGCACTCAGAGCTCAAATGTCGTTTTTTTGTTGGGAATCCCTTCGATAATGCCGAACTTAGTAGAGTGATTGTAGAAAATGAATGTTTTGAAGACATGCGTTTTCAAACCCTAAAAATTTAGCTGATACAAATGTTAGATATAATTCAACTGCTTCCTGATTCGATTGCGAACCAGATTGCTGCTGGGGAGGTAGTCCAAAGACCTTCTTCTGTGGTGAAGGAGTTGTTAGAGAATTCTATAGATGCCGAAGCCACTCAGATTCAATTGATTGTAAGAGAGGCAGGCAAAAACCTTATCCAGGTAATCGACAACGGTAAAGGTATGTCCGAAACCGATGCTCGAATGTGCTTTGAGCGCCACGCTACTTCCAAAATACGTACTTCCGACGATTTGTTTAAAATCCGTACCATGGGATTTAGAGGCGAAGCTATGGCCTCAATTGCGGCGGTATCTCAGGTAGAACTAAAAACCCGACGTAGCACAGATGAACTAGGTACGATGGTAAGAATTGAAGCTTCGGAGCTAAAAGCACAAGAGGCTATTTCGACACCTGAAGGCACCAATCTTTTGGTCAAAAACCTATTCTACAATGTTCCCGCTCGTCGTAATTTCTTAAAGTCAAACCCTGTAGAGATGCGTCATATTATTGATGAGTTTCAGCGTGTGGCTTTGGCTAATCCTGATATTGCCTTTTCATTGTATCATAACGATGCCGAGATTTATAATTTGCCTTCTGGTAAATTAAGCCGTCGTATTG
Organism: Flectobacillus sp.; assembly: GCF_049240685.1. Lineage (NCBI taxonomy): Bacteria > Pseudomonadati > Bacteroidota > Cytophagia > Cytophagales > Flectobacillaceae > Flectobacillus > Flectobacillus sp. The sequence goes on along the minus strand of NZ_JBMLSD010000376.1, from coordinate 9,606 downwards.
TGGATTTATTTGGCAAAAGCTATCGCGAGCAATTAGCGCCTTGTGAGGAAGAAACATCATTTGTGACAGTTCGTGGATTTGTGGGAAAACCTCAGTTTGCCAAGAAAACTCGTGGCGAACAGTTTTTCTTTGCCAATAATCGTTTTATCAAAAACAGTTATCTCAATCACGCTGTGATGTCGGCGTTTGAAGGATTGATGCCCGAAGGCTCACATCCTTTCTATGTTTTATTTATTGAGATAGACCCTGTCCATATTGATATAAACGTACACCCTACTAAAACAGAAATCAAATTTGATGATGAACGTACCGTTTATGCCATCGTGCAAGCTGCTGTACGCAAATCGATGAGCCAACATAATTTGGCGCCATCACTCGACTTTGATACCAATATCAATTACTCCAATCAGTTTTTTAGCTTTAATAATGCTCCTACGCCAACATCAACGGCTGTCCCGAGCAAAATGAATCAAGCTGATTTTGATAGTGAAAGACCTTTTGCGAAGCCCGAAATGTCGCCTCGTGAAAAAAGCAATCTTTCAAATTGGAACAAATTGTATGAAGGACTAGACAGTACCGTTGAAAGTTTTGAGCAAAAAAGAGTAGAACAATCCTCATTTAATTTTAGAAATGAGGAAGATTATCCAGAGTCTCAGCCTTTCACGCTCAAAAGCAAAGCCAATGATTTGTTAGAGTCTCGTCCATTACGCAGTTCGCAAGATTCAGATGCGACAACTTTCCAGATTCACAACCGATATATTATTTCTCAGGTAAAATCAGGTATGTTGTTAATTGATCAGCGTGCAGCTTATGAGCGTATTTTGTATGAAAAATTTGTACAATATCTTCAAAAAAATAATGGAACATCGCAGCAACTGCTTTTTCCTTCTACGATAAAATTAACACCTGCGGATTTTCATTTATTGGTCGAAATCCAAGATGAAGTTCGTAACCTTGGTTTTGATTTAAGCGTTATCGGTCATGACTCATTTATCGTCAATGGTATCCCAGCAGATTCGCCCGATGAAAATGAACAAGCTTTGATTGAAGGTTTATTAGAACAATTTAAGCGCAACGAATCGGAGTTGCATCTCGACAGAGTTGAAAATTTAGCTAGGTCTATGGCAAAACGTTCGGCAGGACGATTTGGCATGTCTCGTTTGTCAAACCAAGAAATGAACACTTTAGTAGAGCAACTTTTTGCCTCATCTAATCCAAGCTATTCGCCAAGCGGTGAGCTTACTATGAAGATTTTGGGATTAGCAGAAATAGCCAATATATTTCAAAAATAAAACTTCCTTCAAGGCATCTGCAAAGGTGCCTTATTTATCTGTATATGAAAACGTCTAAAATCGCTCTTGTTTTGCTAGGCATATTTGTTTTTTCTGGCGTAGGAGTTTATCTCAAATCTTGTCAAGAAAAATCTAGTTCAACAACCGAACAAGCAAGTACCCAAGCCCCAGCAGCCGACCAAGGGCTATTGCCAGCCGCTACCTTCAATGCCGATTCGGCTTATAAGTTTGTAGCAAAGCAGGTTGAGTTTGGTCCAAGAGTTCCTAATACCAAGTCTCACAAAGCTTGTGCAGCATGGTTAGCTGACCAGTTGAAGGCTTATGGATGTCAGGTAATCAATCAAAACTTTGTGGCAACAACCTACGATGGTAAAAAGCTCAATGCAGTAAATATCATAGGAACCTACAACCCTGGAGCAGCCAAAAGAATATTGTTGGCAGCACACTGGGATACTAGACCTATTGCCGATAAAGATACCAAGGATAAAGATAAGCCCATCGACGGAGCCAATGATGGTGCAAGTGGTGTGGGTGTTTTATTAGAAATAGCAAGAGCCATTAAGGATGCTCAAAACAAACCTAATGTCGGGATTGATTTTATCTTATTTGATGCCGAAGACAATGGTGAACCAAATGAATATAGCGGTAATTCAGGAAATCAAGTTTGGTGGTGCTTGGGCTCACAATATTGGGCAGCCAATAAGCACGTACCAAATTATCAAGCCTATTATGGTATCTTATTGGATATGGTTGGCGCAAAGGGCGCTGTTTTTCCACATGAAGGATTATCCATGCAATATGCTCCTATCTTAACTAGATCTATCTGGGATATCGCTTCAAGGCTAGGATATGGTAATTTATTTATCGATGCCGATGGTGGTGCATTAACCGACGACCATGCTTTTGTGAACGATATTGGTAAAATTCAAATGATTGATATTGTGGAGCTTCGACCAAACGATCCTAAAACTTTTGGCTCGTATCATCATACCCACAACGACAATATGAATGTGATTGATAAAAATACGTTGAAAGCTGTTGGTCAAACAGTTTTGACAGCTTTGTATCAAGAATAATGCTTTTCGAAGCATTTTGATGATCCCAAAAAATGCATATTCGTGTTTTTTGGGATTTTTTTGTGGATAAATGCAAAAGCCTTGCTTTTGACACTCGATGGATATAGATACTTTCCGTACCTTTGTGCATCTTTTTCAACCAACTACCAAATGGAACAAACAGAACAATTAAAACTCGTATTTCTCAACGATGTACATGTCGCATTAGGAGCCAAAATGGTACCTTTTGCAGGATATTCAATGCCAGTTTTATATACCAACTTAATTCAAGAACACCTTGCTGTTCGTAACTCAGTTGGGGTATTTGATGTATCTCACATGGGTGAATTTGTGGTAAAGGGCGAGCGTGCTACTGAATTTTTACAGTATGTTACCTCAAACGATGTAGCTGCTTTGTACGATGGCAAAGTGCAATACTCTTGCTTGCCTAATGACAAAGGTGGTATCGTAGACGATTTGTTGATTTACCGCCGTTCGGAAAACGAATACTTTGTGGTAGTAAATGCTTCTAACATCGAAAAGGACTGGAACTGGATGCAGAGCCACAATACTTTTGGTGTTGAGATGCAAAATATTAGTGATGGAATCAGTCTATTTGCTGTACAAGGACCTAAAGGGGTAGCTACCATGCAAAAATTGACTGACCTTGACCTTGGTTCTATGGAGTACTATACTTTCAAAGAAGGTACAGTTGCAGGTATCGAAAATGTACTCATTGCCACAACAGGTTATACTGGCGCAGGTGGTATGGAAGTATATGTAAAAAATGAAGATGCAAAAACCATGTGGGATGCCATTTTTGCAGCAGGAGCAGAATTTGGTATCATGCCAGTAGGCTTAGGTGCTCGCGATACTTTGCGTACCGAAATGGGCTACTGTTTATATGGTAACGATATCGACGATACAACCTCTCCTATCGAAGCTGGTTTGGGCTGGATTACAAAATTTAATAAAGAATTTGTAAACTCAGCTTTCCACAAACAAATCAAAGAAAATGGACCAACCAAGAAATTGGTAGCCTTTGAAATGGTAGATCGTGGTATTCCTCGTCAGCATTACGAAATCATGGATGCAACAGGTAATATCATCGGTGAAGTTACTTCAGGAACTCAGTCGCCTTCATTGAATAAAGGTATCGGATTAGGTTATGTAGCTAAAGAGTTCAGTAAATTAGGTACAGAAATTTATATCAATATCCGTAACAAATATTTGAAAGCTCAAGTGGTAAAATTACCATTTCTTAAATAAGTAATTAGGTTCTAGGTAATAAGCTGTAAGCATAAGTAGGAAAGCGTTAATAGTATATTGGTTATTTGGAGATATTCATAATCAAAAGGTTATAGTCAAATTTTGCCACAGATATGTTATTGATTTAATCTTTCCTTTTACTTAAGGCAAAAAGTTTACAATTGTTTTTAATAGAATAATAGAAACTCTTTTGCCTAATGCATATAGCTTACAGCCTAATGCATAATAATATCAAGTCAGAAACTTAACCTTTTCGAGCAAGAAGTCTGAGGGCTTTTTGCTCGAAAAATTTTGTCCAATCATGAAAACCATTGATGTTTGTTTAACGCCAGAATTATTACATCTTCATAATATCGAAAACTCAATCGTTGTGGTTGTGGATATTTTCAGAGCCACTTCTTGTATGACAACGGCATTTGCCAACGGCGTAGGGTCTATTATCCCTGTGGCTACCATCGACGAATGCGTTGCTTATCAACAACAAGGCTATTTGGCCGCTGCTGAGCGTGACGGAAAAACGCCAGAAGGCTTTGATTTCGATAACTCGCCATTTAGTTATATGGTCGATAAAGTGAAAGATGCAACAATTTGTGTGACAACCACCAATGGGACTTTGGCTATTACCAAATCAAAATCTGCGGTGAAAGTAATGGTTGGGTCATTTCTAAATCTCGGTGCTTTGTCAACTTATCTTAAAGATCAACAGTATGATGTATTGATTTTATGTGCTGGATGGAAAGGCAAGCCAAACTTGGAAGATACCTTGTTTGCGGGTGCTTTGGTAGAGCGTTTGAAAGAAGAATTTATGATTGAGGAGGATTCTGCGTTAATGGCCTTACGTCAATATCAAAATGCAAAAGATGATTTATTATCTTTTGTAGCATCGTCATCTCACGTTCGTCGTTTGCAAAGATTAGGTATTCAAAAAGATATAGCTTATTGTTTACAACATGATTTATATGATGTTTTACCTGTGCTAAGAGGTAATGCTTTGGTAAATATGTAAGGTTTTTGTTATTTGTTAACAGTGTATCAGTTATCAGGATACACTGTGGATAATATTGAAGTACTTGGGTGATTGAGTGGTTGTTTTTTTAATAAATATCACCAGTCCAAACGCAATCTTTTGTGTCGAGGCAAGTTTGATAAATAACAATCAATCATTCACTCAATCTCAATTCACTCAATTCAGAAGCTCGATGGCTTTCTCTAAAATTGTATCGATTTTAGCACTCTCATCTTTTGTGGTAATATTTATACGATAATCGGGCATAACTCCATTTTCAATATCTTCTTTTTTAGTATTGGAAAAAGCTACAGCCGAAAAACGATAAAGCCACCCATTGGGCAATTCTCCACCAATAGGCCCAGCCCCCCCTCCGCCAGTAACGTCGCCTACCAAAGTCACTTGGGGTTGCTCGGACATAGCCGAGGCAAACATATTGGCAGCACTAAATACGCGCCGATTGGTGAGTAAAATAATTTTTTTACCATAAAAAGACCCACTAGGCTCTACATACACGGGAGTATAGTTCTTAAAATCGTGAAGGGTTGCGCTATTTTTGCTTCTGGTAAAACCAATTAGCGTCTTTTCTAATAAAAAATGCTGCATTAGGCGTTTTATATTTTCTACAGAGCCGCCATTGTTGTCTCTGATATCAATAATTAAACCTTTGGTGATAACCATCTTATTAATAATATTATCCCATTCTTTATCCTCTAGTGTAGTCGAAAAACTACCGTAGTAAATATAACCTATGTTTTCGTTGAGCACTGTACTCCTGATTTTTTGCCCATATCCAAATTTTAGGTATTGATTTGTTAAAATACTATCATTAAAATTACGAGCATAGCCTCTCAACAAGCCCAAAGCCGAATAGTAAGTATAGTTATAACGAGTATTAGGAATTTGTAGATTGACGTGCCCATCATGTAATTCATTCATCATTTGACTTACGATTGTAAAGAATGCATCTTGTGTCAATTGGTCATTTACTTTTGGTCGATATTTCTGATAAATACTTTGCCAATCAATTCCCTTTAGCTCAAAATAGCAGTATTTATCTCTTACAGTTTTCCAGAGTATTTCAAAGTTCTCGGTGGGAGTATTAGATGGATTAGGAGCAATAAATAGTTTTTCGCAACCCAAAAGAGTGAACACTACGAATATCAATAGAAGTATTTTTTTCATAAAACATCAAAAAGAAATAACCTTACCAATTGTCAGAGATGTGTTTCCAAGAGATAACTCAGAAGGAGCCGTATAATGTCTGAAACCCCATTCGATTCCTACACGCCAAGCTGTCTTTCGATTTGGATGTTTGATACTTGCCGACGAGTGTTCTCCAAAATAAAGCGTACAACGATTCGTAAAGAAGAAATATTTGTTGACTCCACCAACATAAATATAGTCAGCAAGGTATCTCCAGAGCTCTTCCTTAAAATAGGCATCATGAGCATACCCCGAACGACCTAATACGCTTACAAGAGGCATCATAAAAAAATTCCTGAATTGTACTTTTTGATGAAAAATCTTCATGGACTTCCAATAGCTAATAGCAAGCCCGAGCCGAATGCCTGCATCCACCGAAACTTCATTGTTTCCATATCCTAAGCTATAAATATCAGAAAACCTTGTAGCAATATTCAAGCCTGTAAAACCACCCAAAAACAATGATGATGTATTTGTACGCAGTATATTATATTGCTTCGCATAATACAAATTAATCTCACCAGCAGCTACAGTTAAGGTATTTTGTTGCGAAGGAATACCAAATGACATTGTGGATAACAATGTGGATAACTTATGCTTTTGAAGCTTTTGATGTTGAAATTCTAGCCCTATTGCTACTAAATCATACCTAAGTGGGCTAATAAAATCATCTCTGAATGTAGTTGAACCTACTTTGCCTGTAAAACTTCGGTATGTTGTAGATAATGTGCTGTCAATATGTAATTGTGCATAACTTGTCAGCGTTGACAGTAGTAAGCAACAAAAAGTAATTGGTCTCATTCAATATTTATACTAACTGAAAAGAATAGTTAAATCAGGTGATTAGGGTATTTAGGAAAGAGAGTAAGATAGGTTTGATTTACAAATAAAAAAGGAATACTTCGGATTTACTAATAATCTGACCTGATGATGCCAAACTTTGTAAAGTAAATCAAAAATATTCCTTTTATAAAGATTATTTAACGCTTATGTCAAATTGGATATTATTGAGGTCAGTTCAACTAACACTCACCTGTTTCAATATCACAGCTATTACTTTCTGCTTGAACGGTAATTCCTTCTTCTTGAAGGATTTGTTGGAATACTTGTTCAAACACTTCGCTCGGTTGAGCACCAGATAAGGCATATTTTTTATTGAAGATATAAAAAGGTACACCTCCTACGCCATGCTGTCTGAAATAGTGCATTTCTTCTTTTACACTATCAGTAGCTTCGTCAGAATTTAAAAGTGCTAATGTTTTATCTTCAGACCAACCTATTTGACTTAGGATATTGATTAATACCTCTTTTTTACTCAAATCAACACGGTCTATAAAATAGGCTTTGAGGAAGAGTTCTTTTAGCTCGGCTTGCTTGCCCTCCATAGCGGCAATAGTCAAGAATCGATGCAAATGGAAGGTATTGATAGCTTTGGGTAAAGCCTCAAACTCAAAATCAAGCCCTACTGATTTACCCGCATTTTCGACTTGCGTAAATTTTTGTAGATACCCATCTCCAAAGCGATTTTCTGCGTATGTATTAAAGTCAACTCCTTCGTTTGGGATAGTGGGGTCTAACTGAAAAGGATGATAGACAATTTGCACATTATCAGAAATTTGCGTATTTTCAATAGCCTGTTCAATTCTACGTTTTCCTATATAACACCATGGGCAAGCCACATCTGAAACTACATCTATTCGAATTTTTGCTTTTTCTTGATTCATTTTCTTGAATTTTATTTTAATCAAAACACCTATCTACCTCATTAAATTCCTATTTTTTAGTATTACTAATAATTCTTTTTTGAAACAATCTAATAGTCAAATAGTTATAAAAATTGTTTAGTCTGTTTGTTATATTTCAAATGTGATTATGCACTCCGTAATCACTCTAACTTTTGAGAATTATGAGGAAAGTTTATTTCATCGCTATCTCAGCTATGTTTTTTTTGAGTGCGTGCAATCGCCACGACTTTCAGGTTGGTACGGCTTGTCATCGAGAAATTGAAGATGAAGTCTTCAAACCCAATTATGAATCATTTACTTGTATCGAAAAACAGTTTACCCTCGTAGATACCACCTATAGGTTCGACGCTGTTATTGACGAAATCGATACGCAAATGAGACTTAGAGGTTATCAAGATTCCAAAGAGCGTCCCAACTTAATAGTGTTTTATGCTCTTTTTCCAACAGAAGTTAATTTATCGGTACTTCAGCGTTCTTTTAGAGGCTTAGGTAAAGAAAATATGAGCGAAGAACTCAGAAGAATCAAACTTCGAAAAGGTACCCTCCTTTTGCAGTTTGTCGAAAATGATTCTAATCGACCTATTTGGATGGGCTACGCTGCAGGTATTGCCGAGGAAAAAACCAACGATATAGATGAAAAAGCTCTTCGCTCGGCTACTCGCCAAATTTTTGATAATTATAAAATCTTTGCCAAAAACTACTTAACTAATCAGCCTGTTACAGCTATGGTGTTGGCTCCAAGTAAATGAGAGCAGTCAAAGGTAAGTAATTATGCAGAGTTATATTTTTAGGGACAAGGCAGCAGGCATAAGGCAAAGCGTGTTAAAATGTTTTTTACTGGCCACAGACATGCATTTTCCCAAAGCCCACCGCCGAAAGCCGATACCTGAAAGCACAATCTTAAAATGAGTCATATCTAGTATTTAACTATCAAAAAAGCGGTTGGAAAATATTTTTCAACCGCTTTTTTGATGAAAACTTGAAGAATAATTCCTATCCTACAATTCGGAATGACTCATCTTAGTTTTTCAAAATACATTCAATGTTCTGCGCTTTACGATTCGTCTGTCTTTATTTTAATTTTCTTCAAAATTTAATATTAAATAATTGTTAAATTTTTGTAATATTATCATTAAGTCATGATGGCAAAAGAGTGTTTGAAACACAATCGCCAATATCTCTTAAAGTATATGACTATAATGAAATGTTGGACCATTAACCCAATAGCAAGATGAAACAATTATTCTTTTTATTACTACTTGCCACCGTAATCATGTCATGTAGCAATCAGAAATTTGCTGTTCGTGCCAATAATGATCATTTGATGGTAAATAATCTCAATCAGACTTATCAAATTGTGATTGGGCAAAGTGAAGCAAAATTGTCAGAAGAAACCGAACGTGCAATTCAGGACGAAGTTGAAAACCAAATGGAGGCTCGTGGTTTTGTGCGTACCAGCAAATCTCCTGATATTGTAGTAGTATGTTCTGTTTTTGAAACCAAATTGAAAATTAAAGACAGTCGCAATGTAGAGGAGGACAAATCGGAGTATACCACTCGTAGAGTAACACTCAATGGCGGAACATTAATGATTCAGATGATTGACGAAAACTTGAATAAGTCTGTTTGGCTCGGAATGGCTTCGGGTTTTATCAAGCCTCACAAATTGGTAGAAGAACGTGAATTAAAGGCTATTACACGAAGTATTTTTGATGAGTATAAATTGGTAGCTTATGGCTACACACCAAAACAGGAAATGACAGCGACTCGTTAGTCATTAAACTATAAAGTAAAACATGAGTCATCCCGAATTTTTAGGATTGGGATTATTCTCCAAGTTTTTATCAAAAAAGGGGTCGAAAAATATTTTTCGACCCCTTTTTTGATGCTACTCTGCTAGATATGACTCAGCTTAAGACGCAATCATTGCGTCTCTACTGATGGAATATAAATTTTAAATTAATCACTCATTCATTCTGTCGCTAAATCACTAAATTAGGAATGACTCATGTTTGGTCAAACCAAAATACTTC